>JAFAZN010000236.1 GCA_019239775.1 Chloroflexota bacterium | reverse complement strand
CTTCGCTTGACCGGTCATACAAGAGCCCGTGGGTCGCAGTCTTTCGAGCAATCTGTCTGAGACGTCGAGCCTGGCGGCGAGGTCGTCATAGTAATTGGCCGGTACCGGCAGAAAGAAATCAGATGCAAACGGCTCGTTGGTGTCTTCGCCACCGGACAGGAAGTAGAGCAGACTCCCATCGATCGATCGGATGGCCGGTATGGTCCGCTCATTCGGGCCGACACGACCTTCAATCTACGTCGCGAGCAGTGACTCTCCGCGCGCGAGCGCCTGAAGCTCGTCAGGTGTGCGCAGCGCAATCGCGCACAGCGAAGGTCCGTGCATCTGGAAGTAGCTCTGGGCCAACGAGTCGGGTTCAGCGTTGAGGATCAGGTTGATATGACGCTGCTGGAACAGGGTGACCTCTTTTCAGCGATGCCGACCTGCCGGAGCAAAACCGAGTTGCTGCAGCCACGGGCCGAGTTGCCGGCCGGCGTCCGCATCGACTGCGAATTCAAGAAATCCAGGTCCGTTGAGCCGTGGCAGCTCAGGCGGTTGGAAGAGGTCCAGGTGCGGCAGCGGAGTGTGGCCGATTGTGGTCACCGCGGACTCCTCGAGGTAGCGCAGCGAACGCATCGCGTCGACCGCGGTTTGCCTGGTATCCAACATCCAACTCGCCCTGACCGGATGCGGATGTTGCGCTGCGCGGCTGACTCGGCGAGTGCGCGGAGTTGCGCGGCGGCGCGATCCGCTTCGGGGAGCGTCTGCGAACTCACGTTCGAGCACACCAGCAGCATCGGCGCAGCCAGCTCCACCATCACATCGAATTTCTTTGGGCGCGGTCCAGATTGCGGCGGAACTGCTCGTCCGGCACGCCCTCCAGATCGCGGAATGGCTGGAACAGGTCGATGCTGAGCCCAAGATCACCAGCCAGCCGACGGATCTCATGCAGTGTTGCTCCGGAAGTGACCAGGTCGTTTTCGAAGACCTCAACGCCATCGAAGCCGGCGGCAGCGATTGCACGCAACTTGTCTTCATGTGTGCCGCTTAGCGATACGGTGGCGATCGCTCGCTTCACGCTGAGCCTCTGATGCGGATCACCGTCTTACCGCGCGCTGCTGGTCCAGCATGATCGCGAGCGTGCGCCGCGCTCCCCTGACTGCAATGTACGATTCAGTACGTTATCTACAGTGCGCTAATGTACGGTCTGGTTTGTAGACTCTCACGCGAAGGTCAACGACGTTTCGTCACCCGACGGTGTCCAGCGCAGCCCGACGTCAGTGCGTAGCAGTACGACCGGTTCTCCAGCATTCCGTGTTCGGTCGGTCCCGCTGCCGTAGCGATCCCCACGCCCGTTTCGGAGGTGCGCACCCAGTAGCCGACATTCGCGGTCTGCTGGTTGCGAATCCGGTCCAGGCCCACCCGGCCCAGAAACTTCTGCGAGTTGGGGCGGACAATCGCGAATTCGTACGCGCGAATGGTGATGGTGCCATCGCTCAGTTCAGTCCGCATTGGAGCGCTCCAGTTGCAGCAGAGCCACCGCCTACGTATGTCACCAAGTGCGCGGGAGCGGGGCACGCACGATGTATGCGGGACGGTCGGATAAGCGGCCGAGCTGGCGCAGGCGGATCGTGGCCGCTTGAGCTGAGACTTCAAAGTCTGACTGTACGGATCGGATCAGCGCACGGCCTGCGCTCGAGCGCTCCCAGACGGGCGCCTGGGCATCCGCGATCGCAACGGCCGGGATCAGCAGCGCACCGGCGCAGTAGTTGGCCTGCCACTCCATCCAGTCGCTTGCGCGCGCTTTGAGCGCACAGCGCGGTGACAGGGCCGCCGGATCGAACGCGACTCCAGGGTCGGGGGGAAACCACCAGATGAAGTTGTGCAGTACCACGTGCGCGAGCTCGTGCGCCAGCGTGGTACGCAGGCGATTGGTCGAGCGCGCACTCTCCGAAAGCCGCGCGGCGACGCGCACGCGCGGCCGGACGTCACTGGCAAAGTCGGTAACCGCATCGAGCCCGGGCGGCAAATCGGCATACAGGTCCAGGTCGGCGGCGTGGTGCTCGATGAGCACCGTCAGGTCATCAGTGGTGACGGTCCGTTGCTCGGTGGGTGGGCGGATGCGGCGCAGCTCGGCGTGAAGATCAGCACACACGGATTCGAGCTCAGCGGCCTCGTAATGCGGTCGGCGGGGAAAGCGACCGCTGGCGTCGCGCAGCCAGCGAACCATCGACGTCAGCGCCTCCTTGCCACTTGGCCCTCGGCGGTCAGCGCTAAGGCTCAGCCGCGGAGGGTGCGGCGGAAGGCGTGGAAGGCGGCCTGCACTTGCTCGGGGGCGAAGCTTCCGCTGCGGAGGTCCTCCGGCAGCTGGCCGGCGACGAAGGCCAGGTACTCCTCGGGGAGGTCGAGCGCGTGCGCCAGCTGCTTGAGGAAGTGCTGCGCCGGTGGGTTGCGGCGATCGCGCTCGAGGTCGTTGAGGTATTGCGGAGAGATGGCGTCGCCATCCTCCTTGAGGATGCGAGCGGCGAGCTCGCGCTGAGAAAGGCCCGCGCGCCGCCTGGCGGCGGTGAGGACTTGGCCGAATGTCTCGCTCACACAGTATTGGAGCGCAGTATACGCGCATCCGCTGACGCGCGTACTTTCTTTGGCTGCGCCGTTGCGAGACTTCGTGGGCGCCCCCGCTCCATGGCGATGGACTGGTCCTGAGGGGCATCACTCCCTGTGCGGGACAAACACTCGGTGGGTTGAACTGCCGTGGGCTGTATGACCCGTGGGTTGAAGTCCCTGGACAACCTCTCAGAAATACGCTAATCTGCGGATTTGCGTATGGACGTTTTTGGCCTGTACCTCGCCGTTGCGCGCATGAGTTTTCGCCGCCAGTTGGCCTATCGCACGGCCAACCTGGCTGGCCTCACCACCAACGCGTTCTTCGGCTACATGCGCGCCGCGCTGTTCATCGCGCTCTTCGGCGCCAGCACGCAGACCACCATCAGCGGCTACGACCTGCAGGCGGCGGCGTCCTATACCTGGGTTACCCAGGCGCTGATCATGCTGGTCAACCTGTGGGGCTGGTGGGATATCGAAGCCACGATCCGCACGGGCGACGTGGTGACCGACCTGGCCCGACCGTTTTCGTATCTCGGCTACTGGCTCGCGCGCGACTATGGCCGGGCGGCGTACTTCGCCCTGTTCCGCGGCCTGCCCGGGCTGCTCATCGGCCAGCTCACGTTCGCCGGCGGCTTGCGCTGGCCGGCAAACGCAGGCGCCTGGATGGCGCTGCTCGCGAGCCTCATCCTGGCGGTCAGCATCAGTTTCGCCTGGCGCTTCCTGCTCAACGTCTCAGCGTTCTGGACCACCGATGCGCGCGGCATCGGCGGCATCACCGGCGCCCTGGTGATGTTCCTCGGCGGCTTCGTGGTGCCGCTGCGCTTCTTCCCGGACTGGCTTCAGCCAGTGCTCATGAACCTGCCGTTCGCCGGCATCATCCAGATCCCGACGGATATCTTTATCGGCCAGCTCAGTGGCGTTGAGGCGCTCCAGGCGATTGCGGTCCAGGCGGTGTGGGCGCTCGCGCTGCTCGGTCTCGCGCAAATCACGGTGCTTTTCGCGGTGCGTCGCGTAAGCCTCCAGGGCGGCTGATCCGACGCATGCTGGACCTCTTTCAACTGTATTTGAAGCTGGTTGGCGCGCGCGTGCGCGGCCAGATGCAATACCGCGTCTCGTTCGCGCTCGCCGGCGCCGGCCAGGCCGCCGCAACCGTCGTCGAATTCGGCGCGATCGCGGTCGTGTTCAGTCGCGTGCCGCGCATTGGCGGCTGGACGCTCTGGGAAGTGGCCCTGTTATACGCGCTGGCGGAGACGAGTTTCGCAACCGCGGAGCTCGTCGGCTCCGCGCTTGACGACTTCCAGCGCCGCATCTCCGAGGGCACCTTCGATCGGGTCCTGACGCGACCGCTCGGTACGTTCTTCCAGGTGGTCGCGGAAGACCTGGAGTTGCGTCGACTCGGACGCGTCCTACAGGGCGTGGTGGTGCTCGCGCTGGCGCTGGGAAATCTCCACGTGGAGTGGACAATCGCGAAGCTCATCGTCCTGCTCGTGAGCATCGCCGCCGGGATCGCGATCTTCCTGTCTATTTTCGTGCTCGCCGCGGCGTTCTGTTTCTGGACGGTTGAAGGAAAAGAAGCGACGCATGTGTTCAGCTACGGAGGTGTCACGCTGGTCGATTATCCACTCGATATCTACGCGGATTGGCTCCGGCGCTTCGCAACGTTCGTCTTGCCGCTCGGTTTCGTGAGCTATTATCCGGCACTTTTTCTGCTGGATCGACCGGATCCGCTTGGCCTGCCGGACTGGACGCGCCTCCTGTCGCCAATCGCGGCGTTGGCGCTCGGCGCCTGTGCATATTTCGGCTGGTGTATCGGCGTGCGCCATTACCAGAGTACGGGTTCATGAAGGTTCGGAGGCGAGAGTAAACTCTTGGATCAGCCATCCCCGGTCATTCGCACGCGCGGAGTCCGCAAGACGTTCCGCGTCGCCAAACGCCGACCCGGACTGCTCGGCGGATTACGCTCGGTAGTCAATCCGCTCGTCCGCGAAGTGGTCGCTGTTGACGGGATCAATATCGATATTCAACGCGGCGAGATGGTCGCGTGTTTGGGCCCAAACGGCGCCGGCAAATCAACCACGATCAAGATGCTCACTGGCATCCTGGTGCCGAGCAGTGGAAAGGCGGAGGTGTTCGGCATGGAGCCGCACCGCCAGCGCCGTGCGGTGGCGCAGCGCATCGGCGTGGTGTTCGGCCAGCGGACGCAACTCTGGTGGGATCTCCCATTACGCGATTCGTTCGACTTGCTGCGGCATATCTACCGGATCCCGCCGCGCCGCTTTGCACGCAACCTGGCGGAATTTTCGGAGCTGCTCCAGCTCGACGAATTCATCGAGACCCCCGTGCGTCAGCTGAGCCTCGGTCAACGCATGCGCGGCGATCTCGCAGCCGCATTGCTGCACGATCCGGAGGTGGTCTACCTGGACGAGCCCACCATCGGTCTGGACGTGGTCGCCAAGCACCGCGTCCGATCATTCCTGCGCGAACTGAACCGTGATCGGGGCGTCACGGTTCTGTTGACCACGCACGACATGTCCGATGTGGAGCGCTTGTGCTCTCGGCTGGTGATCATCGACCACGGCCGGTTGCTTTACGACGGTGGACTCGACGAGTTGCGTGCGAACGTGGAGGACCACAGCACGCTCGAGGACATGATGCGCCAGTTCTACGAGCGGACCTCCCGCGAGCTGCTGGAGGAGCTCGAACGAGACGTCATGCCAACCGGCCTGGCGTAGCTCGATCACTCCGTCCGGCAGGTCCAGACCCAATTCAGCGGTCTCTCGCGGCGATGAGGTACAAGGCACACCACGCGTTGAGCGGAGTGATGAACAAGACCCGGTTGGAGGCATTCAGTGACGGCGTGATCGCCATCCTGATCACGATCATGGTGTTGGACCTCCACTCGCCCGCCGGTTCGGACCTGCCATCCCTTGCCGCCGTTCTGCCGAGTGTGGCCATGTACCTCCTTAGCTTCGTGCTGTTGGGGATCTACTGGAACAACCATCACCATTTGCTCCACGCGACCGCCCACATCAGCGGCGCGGTGCTGTGGGCAAACCTCGACTTGTTGTTCTGGCTGTCCCTGGTGCCGTTTGCGACGCGGTGGATGAGTGAATCAGATTTCGCCGTCGTTCCAACGGCCAGCTACGGAGTCGTCCTGCTCCTCTCGGCCGTCGCGTACACGATCCTCGTGCGGGTGATCGTGGCGGTCCAGCCGCCGGATTCGGTGCTCGTGCGCGCCATCGGCAGCGATCGCAAAGGCAATATCTCGCTTGCGATTTACGCGCTCGCGATTCCCGTCACGTTTTTCAGCGAGGGGGCAGCGCTGGCCATGTTCGCGCTCGTCGCCCTCATCTGGCTGGTGCCAGACCGACGCATCGAATCTCGCGTCTTTCTAAATGCTCGCCAGGGTGACTGACAGGACCCAGCCCTCGCGGCCGTCGCTACCTTTAATTCGAGTCCATTGGCCGCTGGACTCGTAGGCGGTGACGGTGGCGCCCTCGTCATAGCCCTTGCCGGGGAGTCGATTGCCGCCCGGGGCATCGCGCAGCGCAACGCCGAGGCCGTCCGTGTTGGCGACGCGGCGTGGCACGCCGGTCGCCTGCACGGCGGCGGTTGCGGCCAGGGTTGGCGCCTTCGTCGCTGCAGGCGGAGGGGTGTTCTGGCGCGCAGGCGCGGTGCTGACCGGTGCCTGTGTGGCTGCCGCGGGCGCGGCCGTCGGTAATGCGAAGGCTTGCGTCACCGCGACCATCGGCGTGTTGACCCACGCCAGCCAGCCGGCGACCGCCGGCCTGAAGGCGATAATCGCGACGCCGAGCGCGAGGACCGCCGGAACGACCAGCCAATTGCGCCCTCGCGTTTTTGGCCGGAGCGCGCTACGCGTAACAAGCGCAAGTTGATGTGTCGGTGAATCTGCTGACGTGGTCTGCGGCCATTCACAGATGACAAAGGCGCCGCCTGTTTCGGGGTCGGTCCCGGCGTCGAGGACCCGTTCGCCGGTTGGCGCGTTGCCGCGTGCGGACGCGCGGGCCGCTTCCCAGAAGCGATCGAGCGCTGCGCTGTCCTCGGCGAGGTCCTGGCGCAAGAAGCGCACGAGCACGCGTCGCTCCAGGGCAGAATCGAAGCCCTCCCATTCCTGGACTTCTTCGGAGCGGCCACGCTCGCGGACCAGCTCGTAGCGGCCCGCGATGAGGGCCACCACGTCTCGGGTTCGACTGGTCGGTTCGGGCATTCAGGCGAGACATACTAGCCGACCAAAGCGGCCCAAACCCTACTTATTGAGTTTGCGGATCCCTTGCCGTCGGCGTCAGCTGCTCGATGGCGCTCCGCAGGTGGTGGCGAATGTGCAGACGTTGAATCCGTCGGCGTCGGCATCAGGGGCGGATGGGCTCGCCAGCGTTGCACCGGTGCTATCGACCAGTCGCAGCTCTTCGCTGGCAACAAGTCCCGCGCCGGCCGAGTTGGTCTGCGCGAGGTCGAAGTGCGCGCCACTGAGGTTCGGCATCGGTCCAACGGTGACCTGGCCGGAGTTGCTGACGACCACCGGCGTCTCCTCGATCCACTCGGCAGTGGCGTACGTGGAGCTGTACGGGGTGGTGGTGCTGAAAGTCTGACCCGAGGTCTGGTTCTGCACGGCGATCGTCCAGACGCCCGGGGTGCCCTCGGTTATGGCGACGTGGATACTGTCGCCGGCTGAGACTTTGAAGTTGCTGATCGTGATGCTTGGCGCCGGAATGATCTCCCACCAGGCGTCGTAGGTTGCGGCGCCGCTGGCGTCGACGTCCTGGGAGGTACCGGCCTGGATCAAGCTGGAGTCGGTCACCATGCAGTTGGCGTCCACGCAGCCGCCACCGATGCCGATCCACGTCGCCGAGTACTCGGCCTCGCCGGCCTTGTGCTGCGTCGCCGAAGGCACGGTCCAGGTTGCGCTGACCTGGTGGAACTGCTTGCCGCCCTTTTCCAGCGTGCCCTGGTTGTAGCCCGACCAGTTGTTGGACTGGTTGGCGCCGACCCTGACGATGGGTCGGTGAAAGAGCATTGTCGGCGTGGCGGGCCCCAGTGCCCCCACGTACAAACCACTGCACAGCCCAAGCGCGACGATCTTCCGCGTCAACGCGACCATTGACGTACGACCCTCCGGTCCCCTTGTTAGGGATCGTCGAAGGAGCAGACTTCATGCCGCTCTTGGCTGGCCACCGTGAGGTCATGAGTCAATCGTGGAGTGCTACACACCTTCGCTGCCGACGAGAGTCGCAAACGGTTCGCGTCAGCGGTGGCGACGTGCCTGGCGCCCGGCGGGGTGTGGCTGGCCGTCTCTGATGTCGAACAGGCGCGCGCGATCGTAAGTGATCTGGCGACCTGGCCCGTCATGCGACCGACCGCGAGCGACGTGCTCGCGGCCATCGACAGCAGCGTGCGCTGGCAAATCCCTTTGTGGGACGCCATGATCGTGGTCAGCGCGCAACGCGCTGGTGCAGGCGTGCTGTGGTCGGAAGACCTGAATGCCGAACAGCAGTTTGACGCCGTAACGGTGCGCAACCCGTTTGCGCACGACGTGAACCTCACGTAGGCCTGGGCAGGCGTCCGATACCGCGTCGATAGGCGTCCTGAGGAGAGAAGAAAACGCTATCGAGGCGGTACGGACGCGGGGTGCGGGGTGGGGGAGAGTTGGATGAGCGGTGAGAGATGATCAGTTGAAGAAGCCGCCCACGTGGCGGAAGGCGTCGATGAGGAGTGGCGACGCCAGTAGCGCGATGACGCCGAAGGGGGCAAGGATGGCCATCATCAGCAAGCGTTTGGGCGGGTTGCCGATGGGCGCTGCCGTCTCGTGGCTCGGTTCAAACAGCACATGCCAGGTATCGACCCACGCACTCGATAGGGCCAGTGCATGGGCTCGGTTTTTGGCGAGAGTTCCCCTCTGCAGGGGACGTCGGCTGACCCGCCCGGGGGATCCCCGCTTTACCCAAAGCCGCGTTGGTATGCTCCTGTCGCCGTGAAGGCCCGACCCTTCATCGCCGCCGCAACAGTGCTGTTCCTGGCGTGGTTCACGATGAAGTTCCACATGGACAACGCCAACGACAGCGAAACGCGCGCGTACGTGGGCACGCTGCTGTGGAACGTGGAGCACGCCACGCTGAGCACGGATGGCACTGGCCACTACACGGGCGTCGCGCCATACGTGGTGTGGCAGTTCAGCGGCGTCCTCAGCCTGTTGACAGACCTGTACGCCACCCGCGGCCTGGCCCTTGCCCTGACTTGCCTCGGCGTCGCTTTGTATGGACTGGCCTACGCATGGTTCGCCGAGCTTGGCCTGCGCTGGCCGACGCGACTGCTCGGATTGGCGCTACTGTCGGTCTCGGTCGTGTTCGCGCTGCTGCTACGTGGCTGGGAGCTCGACAAACTCATTGAGCCAAGCCTGTTTCTCCTTGGTGCCCTTCTCGCGTGGCGCGGGCAATACATGGGGTTCGCGCTGGTTGCGGCCGTTGCTGCGGCGAACCGCGAGAGCGGGGCGTTCATGCCGCTGGTTGCACTAGCCGCACTCGCACAGCAGCGCGGGAGCCTGCGCGCGGCGCTGGGGACCTGGCCCGTGTGGCTCGCAGCCGCCCTGTCCCTCGCGGCGGTCCTTCCGCTGCGTAGCCAGTTGCCGCCACCGCCGGTGCGCCCCTTTGCCGATCTCAGCCTGGAGCGTCTCATCTACGTTGCTGGCGGGCTCTGCCTGCTGCCGGTGCTGGCGTTCGCATGGCGAATCACTCCCACCCGTGGGTTGGGCGTGCTGCTGTACGTCCTCAGCCCCGTGTGGCTACTGTTCGTCCTGGCGACGGACCGTCTGGAGCAGGGTGCGCTGCTGCTTGCGCCGCTCGCGCTGGTGTGGCTACCGGCCACGCTGCTCGGCCTGGAGCAGGTGGCACGTCCCAGGCAGCCAGAGTCCGTTGCAATCCCTGCAGCACCAGCGGCACGGCAATCAGCACCAGTGGCGCCAGGTACATAAGGCCTTCACCGAGTCGCGCGGCCCAGATGTGGATCGCGAACCACACGGGCACGACGAGCCAGAACAGCCGCTGCAGGAACGGGTCAGCGCGTTTCAGGGCAACAACGGCGAGCAGGGGCAGGATGTTGATGGCGGCCAGGAAGAATGCCGTCTGGCCCGGCATCCCGAGGCTGTGGAGGAACATTTGCGGTCCCCAGTAGGAGTCCTCGGTGCGCGGATGCGAGCCGTAGTGCAGGTGGATCCCAAAGTACACGATCGCCGCTACGACCCAGGCGATCGCCGCCACAACCATCGCCTTTCGAGGAATGCTCCGGAGCGGGTAAGTCGCGAGCGCCAGCGCGGGCATGAACACGGCCGTCTCGCGATTCGCGATGGCCACCGCCACGAGCGCTGGCAGCCAGATCGCGCGATGGCTGAGCACCAGCACGCCTGCCGCGAGGTAGAAGATCGTGTCGAAAAAACGGTCCATCGAAAAGCCGTTTGGACCCAACGTGCCTAGCTGCAAGCTCACCAGGCCTGTGACCAGCCCGATGCCAACCAGCCGCCACCGCGGCTCGATGCGGAGTTGGCCGTAGTACACGTAGGCCAGGCCGAAGAGCAGCAAGCACTGCACGAAGCGGATGGCCTGGAATGGCGGGCCGCTGAGTCCGAAGAGCGATTGCAGCCAGACCGCGATATAGGCGGACAGCGGCCGGTACTGGTTGAGGTCGCCGCCGGTGTTGTTGAGCACGTTCTGCACACTCGCCAGCGCGGTGCCATTGGGGTCTTCGCTGCGCAGCGTGACCTGCACCGAGGCGATGAGAATGACGACTCCCGCAACGCCCAACTCGCTGCGTAGCAGCACCGTCACAGCGTAGCGGCGCGAAGGCGCCGGAAGTACCGGGCTGCGAGGTCCAGTGGTACCGAGGAACTGTTCTGCTTCGCCGCGCTGCCGATGGTCGGAGCATGAAGTTCTTCGAGCACTGGTGGACGCGTGGTCCACAGGTTCTTCGTGTTGCGCTGGTGATCGCCTCTATCACGGGGATGATCCTCGGCGGCGCCGCCGACCATTTCTGGACCTGAGTCGGTAATCCGGTTCATCCCCGGCCAGGTGATCGGCCTTCTTCTTCCCTCCGCGGCGGCGGTGGTGCTGGTTTGCGTGCTGCGCCGGGCCTACCCGGCGTTCGGACGCATCCAGTTCCACTGGTGGGGCCTCGCGGCAGTCGCTTTCGCCATCGAGCTTGTTCTGTACAACCCACCGGTTGACTCCTTGCCGCTTGCGATCGCGTTGGGGCCCTGGCTCTGGGTGGCAACGCGATTCGCATTGCTGGCCTCGATCCTCCGCAACGCCCACCCCAGAGCCGCGGGCTTTGTCCCGTGCCTGCTCGTCGCGCTTGGCATCGGCTTGAACACGGTGGTGGTTGTCGCCAACGGCGGCTACATGCCTCAATCACAACAGGCTGCGAGCGCAGTGTGGGGTGTTGCGCCGGCTTCGGCTGAGCCGCCCCAGACTCGGCTCGAAAACACGCGTCCAATGGATAGCCAGTCACGGCTCACGTGGCTCGGCGACGTTGTTCCCGAACCAACATGGCTTCCCAGACCGAACGTGCTCAGCATCGGCGACGTGGTACTGGCGGTTGGTATGGCGGGGTGGATCTTCGCCCAGCTATGGAGTGTCGGCACGGCTGGCAAGTGCTGCCAGGCTGGCGCGACTGGAAACGTCGAGTTTGACGAAGATGTGTTTGACATGGGTCTCGACCGTCTTGACGGAAATCACCAGCGCTTCCGCAATCGCTCGATTTGAATAGCCTCTGGCGATCATCCGCGCAATCTCCAGCTCGCGGGCGCTGAGCCCAGCCAGGTCGCCCGCCGGTGCCGGCGGCGGACTCTCCTTAACGCCAGCCTCGACTGACAGAGCCAGGTCCACTGCGCTATTGACCGCGAGCGTTCGTCCGGCGTTCCACCCAGCGCGGAACATCGTGTCGGTCAAGCCAGCGCGGACCCGCCCAACCAGGTCCGCGTAACGAGCTTCCTCGGCCGCAGGGACTGGCGCACCCGATTGGTCGCGCATGCTTTTGGCGGCCCCGAGCAAGCGCACCGCGATGCGCGGGCGATCGCGCGCCATTACACCGGCCAGACCCTCGAGAGATTCGGCAATGTGCAGGAGGTTGCCAAGCGCGCGGCGAACCTCCAGCGCTTCCCGAAACGCCGCTTCCGATGCAACTGCATCCTCGAGCTCCAGGTGGACGTGTCCCAGATTGGCCAGGCAATTGGCGATGCCCCAGTCGTCGCCGACGGCTCGAAAGAGCGATAGGCATTGTTCCAGGAGGTCGAGGGCGAGGTGGAGCTTGCCGCGATCCCTGGCTACTCGCGCGCGTGAGCCCAGCGCGTTCGCCTGGCCACGACGATCGCCGGCCTGTACGTAGAGCTCGTACGCGCGCTCGAACTGGACTTCCGCTCGTTCCAATTCGCGCAGGTTCTGGGCGACGAGTCCGAGGTTGAGCGCGACGCCAGCCTGTCGGTCGACCTTGCCCAGTTGCGTCCACAGAGCAAAGCTTTCGCTGAAGTACGCGACGGCACGCTCATGGTCGTGCTGCATGCCTGCCATCACGCCGGCTGCGTTGAAGGCAACTGCCCGAACTTCGGTCGATACGCCGTCGCTGGCGGCGAGCGCTGGCTCCAACCAGGCACGTGCTTCTGCGACATGGCCTCGAGCATTCCAGAACAGGTACAACGCGCCCGCAAGTCGCAGGCCGAGCTCTAATTCGCGATGCGCGCTGCTCCACTGAAATACCGCACGCAGGTTGCTGTACTCGGTGGCGAGCGTGTCGAGCGCTCGCGCCATACCGGGACCTCGCATGGCCGGCTGGAGTTGTTCGGCTAAGTCAACGTAATACTGGGCCTGCGCGCGCTGCGCCGGCGCCAGCTCGCCTGATTCTCGAAGTCGATCGAGCGCGTAGGTGCGGATAGTCTCGAGTAGCGCGAATCGTGAGGTGCCTGAGGATTCGCCCGACAGTCGCACCAGGTTCTTGGCCACCAACTGTGTCACGGCGAATAGCGCATCGACGTCCAGATCAATGGCTTGCGCCAGCGCCTGCAGCGCCGCGGATGTGAAGCCACCTGCGAAGACACCACACAGGCGAAATACGGCCTGTTCGGCAGGCGTAAGCAGGTCGTAACTCCAGGCGACCGTCGCCTCGAGAGTTCGGTGTCGCGCTGGAACGTCGCGCGGGCCTGCCGTTACGAGCGGCGCCCGTGCCTGGAGACGCGAGAGGATGTCATGCGGCGTCAAGACCCGCGCCTGCGCCGCAACCAGCTCGATCGCCAGCGGTAGACCGTCGAGGTCCAGACAGATTTCGGCGATCGTCGCAATCGTGTCGTCGGTCAGCTCGAAGTTGGAGTTCGCCGCGCGGGCGCGCTCTTCAAACAGCTGGACCGACGGAAATTGTCTCAAGGCGACGGGATCGTCGAGTTGATCTCGGCTCGGGATCGCCAGCGGCTCTACGACGAAGACATGCTCAGCGCGGATGCCCAGCGCCTCGCGGGTGGTGGCGACGACAACAACTCCGCGGCACGCGGCGAGCAGATTGCCCACGTACGTCGCGGCATCCAGGACGTGCTCGAAGTTGTCGAGCACGAGCACAAAGCGTCCAACCGACAGCATTTCGCGCACGATCTCGTCCAGCTCACCGCTGCCGCCTTCCTGGATGCCGATCGCCTGACCGATTGCCGACGGGACCAGATCGGGCCGGTTAACGAGGGTCAGATCCACGAACCAGATCCGGTCGAAGCGCGCCTCGAGCTCAACGCCGAACTCGATCGCGAGGCGCGTCTTGCCGCTGCCGCCGGCTCCGGTCAGCGTGATCAGACGCGCTCGATCCTTCTCGAGCAGCGCGCGAAGCGCGGCAAGCTCCGCCGATCGTCCCAGGAGCGGGGTGGGCAAATAGGGGAGCTCAGATGGCACTGGTGGGGGTGTTGAACGAATCGGCGGCGCCGAATTTCGGCAGATTCAGCTATTCGGCTATCAGGGAAAACCCTGATCTTGGATCTGAAAACCAGCTAATCAGGGTATTCAGGGACGAATCCCAGCGCCACCGCGCCTATCGTGTTTGCAGCCGCGGCGAATACATCACTCAGATGCAACATCGGATGGAGAAACAACTGTGAACTTCTTGAACAGTCACTGGGAGCGCGCACGAACTGTCCTCACGCCAACGAACCTGCGCATCGGCCTGTTCGTCCTTAGCGTCGCCGCGATGGTGCTTGGCGGCGCGGCCAGCGAGCACTGGGACTGATCCCACTCAGCCGAAACTGGCTTTCAAATGGTAGGCCTACTGGCGCCGATTCTTATTGCCGCAGGGGTGGCGTGGCTGCGGGCCGGCTCCGTTGCTGGCCTGCGCCACTTGCGCATTTACTGGTGGCCCGGCGCGGTTGCGGCTATCGGCGTGCAGTTGATCCTCTACAACCCTCCTGTGGATCAGTGGCCGTCCGCGTTCACATTTGGGCCGCCAGTTTGGATTCTTTCCCTCGCTGCGATACTCGCGGTCGTCGTTCGTAACGTGTTCCAGCAAGGGCCAATCCGATTCGCCTTCATGCTTGCCGCATTTGGACTTGGCCTCAACCTGGTCGTAGTCATGGCCAACGGCGGCTATATGCCGCAGTCCGCCGAAGCACGCCTAGCAGTCCGCGGCACGGTTTTGCCCAGCAATGCGAACGAAATGCACTTGCACAATGTGGCCCCAACGGGTCCCGACACCCGGCTTGCGTGGCTCGGCGACGTTATCCCGCAACCAAGCTGGGTACCAAAAGCCAACGTGATCAGCATCGGTGACGCGCTTCTGGCCCTTGGCATGGCCGGTTTGGTCCTCATCACGATCGCCTCCGGGCCTCATCAACGGAGAAAACTGGCCGACTCTTAACGAAGAGGCCATGCGTCCCCTTCTGCGCGCGTACGTCGGTGCGGTGATATTGGCCGCACTAGCCGTCGTTGCGTGGGCACAGTGCCGGCCAGCGGCGAGCTCGGATTGGCAGCCGGTCTTGGTGGTAGTGCTTCTTGTCCTGTGCGTCGTCGGCGAGCAGGTCACCTTTCAGATCCAGAGCGGCTGGTCCACGCATGCCGGCACGGCACCGCACATGGCGGCCGCGCTGCTGTTGCCGCCCGGTGTCGCGGGGGCAGTCGCGGGCCTGAGCGTCTTGATCTACGAGTTTCGGCGGGGTAAACCGCTCGGCAAGGCCGCGTTCAACTCCGCTACGACAATGCTGGCCGCCACGGCGGCATCGCTCGTCATCACGCTCGTCGGTGGCAGCCAGATACTGCTCGAGTCAGGCATTCGTGGCCCGATAGTCGCGATCCTGGCGTGCGCCGTATACGACCTGATCTCGGTGCTACTGATAGCAGGAGTTGTTGCTATTGACCAGCGGCGCTCCTTTTGGCGCATTGTGCGCGGCAAGATCGGCCGCAACACGCTTGTCGAAATCGGATTCGGGCTTGCTGGCGCCGCCTTCGCTGCGCTCCTGCTCGCGGCTCCGGCCTTTGCACCCACCCTCATATTCCCCGCGGTGATTTTGTTCCTGGCCAAGCGAGCAATCGAACGTGCTGCCACTCAGGCGCGCAACCTTGCTCTCACGAATACCGTTGGCCGCGCTGTAGCTGGCACGCTCAGTCTCGATCAAGCTTTCGAGGCCATCACGGCGATTGACGTACGCGAGGCGCTGCGCCTCGATGGCCTTGCGCTGCTGCCCGTCTCGCATGAGTCGGGGTTTCAGCCCCGTGTCGCCGCTGAACGCGACCAACCTATGCTCTGCGCGGGGCTCGTGGAACGCATAGCCGGCGGCGAGTCACGCGTCCACCTCGTCGGTCCCGGGGCAATACCGGTCGGCTGGATCGACGTTCAGAACACTGGTCGTGCCGTGGCCGCGGCCGCTCTAGGCTGCGCGGTGGGTGACGCAGCTGCACGCGCGGCACTCGTTGCCTGGAGAAGCGCATCGTCGGTTGAGGCATTTACGCCTGGTGAGGTTCTGCTCCTTGAAACCCTCGCCGATTATGCGGCGGTTGCCCTCGAGACAACTCGTCTGTTCGATGAAGCGGTGAGTGGCCGCAAGGAGGCCGAGGAACGCGAAGGGCGCATCCAGGCGGTTATGCAGAACGTCGCGGACGGTTTGTTGACCTTCGATCTGGAAGGTCTGGTGACCAGCGCCAATCCTGCTGCCGAGCGCATTTTTGGTCGTCCGGCACTGGAACTGGTCGGGCAGCCAATTGGAGCGCTGCTACCGGATCTTGTCGGATCACTGAATCGGCTCGCGTCGCACGGCGCCGATGCCGAGCACGTGGTCAAGCGAGAAGTCAGCTGCGTACGCGTCGGCGGCGAGAACCTGCCCGTTGAGGTTGCGATCACCAGCGTTCGTCAGACAGATCCGACGCGCTTCATCGCCGTCGTGCGCGACGTCAGCGAACGGCGCGCGTTCGAAGAGCAGTTGCGGCACATGGCGTTTCACGATCCGTTGACGGGCCTTCCGAACCGGGCACTGTTCATGGATCGCATCGAACATGCCCTGACGGTCGCCAACGGGCGCGGCCAAGCCATTGGCGTCCTGTTCATCGATCTCGACAATTTCAAAGTTGTCAACGACAGTCTCGGGCACGCCATCGGCGATCAGTTGCTGGTCAATATCGCCGGGCGCCTAGCGGAGTGTCTGAAGGCCGGTGCAACGCTTGCGCGTTTTGGCGGTGACGAGTTCACCGTACTCCTCAATGAAGTGTCGAACGTGGATCAACCAGACGCCATCGCTGAGCGCTTGCGTTTGGCTATGCAGTCGCCGTTCATGGTCGCCGATCGCGACGTGTTCGCCTCGTTGAGCATCGGGATCGCAGTGAGCACGCCGGGAGTGGAGTCGGCCAGCGATTTACTGCGAAACGCCGATGTCGCGATGTATCGCGCGAAATCGACCGGCCGAGGGCGAGCAGTTGTCTTCGACCATGGGCTCGATGCAACAGCCGTGGAACGGCTGGAACTCGAAACTGACCTGCGCGGAGCACTCGAACAGGGCGAGCTCGAGCTTCACTATCAGCCCATCGTCGACCTGGATACGATACGCGTTCACGGCTTCGAGGCCTTGATTCGTTGGCGTCACCCGCGTGACGGTCTCGTGCCGCCTGATCGATTTATCTCGGTAGCCGAGGAAAGCGGATTGATCATCCCCATAGGGCACTGGGTGCTCGAGACCGCGTGCTGGCAGCTCAAGAGTTGGCACAAGCGTTTCGGCAGGGCCGATCTCTCGATGAGTGTGAATATTTCGGCGCGCCAGTTTCAACAGCCCAGCCTCGTGGCCGATGTGGCGCGGGTGCTGGAACTCACGCAGCTTCCGCCGCACTGCCTGACGATCGAGATTACCGAGTCCCTGGCGATGCGCGATGCCGCCGCGGCGGCCGCGATACTCACCAATCTCAAGCTACTTGGCGTGGGCGTGGCCATCGACGACTTTGGTACGGGCTATTCATCGCTCAGCTATCTCCACCGCTTTCCGTGCGACGTGCTGAAGATCGATCGGTCATTCGTGAGTCGCCTGGGCCGAGAGCGGCAAGATCATGCAATCGTCGAAGCGATCGTCGCGCTCGCGCACGCACTGGATATGGAAATCACCGCCGAGGGCATCGAAACTGGCGAACAACTGGCGCGCCTCAGCGCACTTGCCTGTGAGCGGGGCCAGGGATACTACTTCTCGCGGCCGCTGTCGGCGAACGCCGCGGCGGAACTTCTGGACGGCCGGTCGAAGGCCGGACCAGAGTTCCTGCGCGACGCCGCATAACGCTTACCCGCCAGGGCGAAGGTAGACCGCGCCGAGCGGCGGGATGGTCAGGCTGAGGCTGTGCGGCTGGCCTGACCAGGGTTCGTCTGAGGCCCAGACTTCGCCGCCGTTGCCGATATTGCCGCCGGCGTACAAAGACGAGTCCGTATTGAGAATTTCCCGCCACGGTCCACCGGTAGGCACGCCAACGCGGTAGGCCTCACGCGGAACAGGCGTGAAGTTGGACACCACCACCACGACGTCCGAAGGATTGCGCCCTCGCCGAAGGAACGCGAAGACGCTGTTTTCGTTGTCGTGTGACTCGAGCCACTCGAAGCCCTGCCAGTCGAAGTCGACTTCGTACAGGGCCGGATGCGCGCGGTAGATCCGCTGCAAGTCAGCCAGGCAGCGCTGCAGGCCACTCTGATAGGGGAACTGCAGGAGGTGCCAGTCGACGCTGTGGGTCTCGGTCCACTCGTCGCCCTGGCCAAAGTCGAGCCCCTGGAACAGCAGCTTCTTGCCCGGGTGGCCCCACATGTACGCGTACAGCAAGCGCAGTGTGGCGAACTTCTGCCAGCCATCTCCGGGAACTTTCCCGAGCATGCTGCTCTTGCCGTGCACGACTTCGTCGTGCGACAGCGGCAGCACGAAGTTCTCGTGGAAGGCGTACAGCAAGCTGAAGGTCAGCTCGTTGTGGTGCCAGCGGCGGTGGATCGGGTTCTGAGAGACGTACTGGAGGGTGTCGTGCATCCACCCCATGTTCCACTTCAACGAGAAGCCGAGGCCGCCCATGTACGGCGGCCGCGTTACCTGTGGCCAGGCCGTGGATTCCTCGGCGATGGTCAGCACGCCCGGGCACTCCGTGTGAACAACCTCGTTCATGCGCTGCAGGAACGAGATGGCTTCGAGGTTCTCGCGCCCTCCGTACTGATTCGGGATCCACTGTCCCGCCTCGCGCGAGTAGTCCAGGTACAGCATCGAGGCGACCGCGTCCACACGCAGGCCATCAATGTGGAACTGCTCCACCCAGTACACCGCGTTCGAGATCAGGAAGCTGCGCACCTCGGTGCGGCCGTAGTTGAAGATCTTGGTGCCCCAGTCGGGATGCTCGCCCTGGCGCGGATCGGCGTGCTCGTACAGCGCGGTGCCATCGAAATTTGCCAAGCCGTGCGCATCACGCGGAAAGTGCGCCGGCACCCAGTCGAGCAGCACGCCGATACCAGCCTGGTGCAGCGTGTCCACGAACGCGCGGAAGTCGTCCGGCGTGCCGAAACGGCTGGTCGGTGCGAAATAACCGACAGTCTGATAGCCCCACGAGGCATCTAGCGGGTGCTCCGAGATTGGCAGCAGCTCCACGTGGGTGTAACCCATCATCTGGCAGTACTCGGCGAGCTGTCGGCCAAGATCGCGATACGTCAGGAACCCATTCGTCTCGGGCACGCGTTTCCATGACCCGAGGTGCACCTCGTAGATGCTGATGGGGGCATCGAAAGCCTGATGCTCGCGGCGGTGATCGGTCCACTCCTGGTCGTGCCACTCGTACCTGGACAGATCCCAAACGACAGACGCCGTCCGCGGTCGCTGTTCGGCAAAGAAGCCGTACGGATCAGCTTTTTCGACGCGCTGCCACGAAAACCGCGGCTTGATGCTGTACTTGTAGACGGTGCCCTGGCCGAGTTCGGGGACGAAGCCCTCCCAGATACCAGACGACCCGCGCGCGTGTAGCGGTGTGGCGTTGAAGTCCCAGTGATTGAAATCGCCGATGACACTGACTGCCTCGGCGTTTGGCGCCCAAACAGAAAACACCACGCCGGTAGTGCCATCAACGCTGGTGACGTGCGCTCCGAGCTTTTCGTAGATGCGCACGTGCGTACCCTCGTTAAAGAGGTAGAGGTCGAAATCTGTTAACAGGCTTGTTCGCGTTTCTGGGGGACGGGTGGGGGCCTGTGTCATTGATTATCCTGTGTCTTTATCCAGTTCCTGGCACGCTCCGTGCCGGCCTAAGGTCTTATCGAGTTGAGTTGAGTTGGGTTGAGAAAACTGATGGATTCGACACCTTCGAACGGCAGCAGCTTTCGCGGTCGTACTCGAAAAGCTAACACGAGTCCTACCCAGGCGCCGAACGGAGCCAACGGCCAGCGCACTGGCAAAGCGGGCGCAACTGCTCTGCGTGTGACCACCGCGCGCAGGCCCTCGCGAGCCACCCAAGCGATGCCAACGACGCGCTCAGCCTTGCCTTCGTTGGAAACCTACCCTGCCATCGCGATCGAGGACGTCCAGCCCGAGATCGATGGCGGCCACTGGCCGATCAAACGCGTGGTCGGCGACGAGATCCAGGTCTCGGCTGACATCTTCAAAGAAGGTCACGATTTGCTCCAGGCACGGGTCGTCTTTCGGGCGCTGGACGAGCCGGACTGGCGTGAAGAGCCGATGCAGCCGACCGATAACGATCGTTGGGTCGGTGCGTTTCGCGTGGACCGCAATACGCGCCACGTGTACAGCGTGCTGGCGTTCACCGACGTGTACGGTTCCTGGCGCGCTGACCTGCAAAAACGCCTCGCGGCCGCGCAGGACGTCACGTCCGAGCTATTGGAAGGCCTGCGTCTCCTCGACCAGGCAGCCAGCCGCTGCACCGATCCCGACGACCGCGGTCGACTGGAAGCGTACGCCCGACGATGGCGCGCAAGCACGTACCGTGACCAGGCCGAGTTGGCCATCTCTCAGGAACTCGGCGCCATCGTGGATCGATGGCCAGATCGCGGCGATGCGACGCGGTATCGCCATGAGCTGCAGTTGATCGTGGACCGGCCGGCCGCTCGTTTTGCAGCGTGGTACGAGATCTTTCCGCGTTCGCAGGGCACCGATCCCAATCGCAGCGCGACCTTCCGCGAGGCCGAAGCACGCCTGCCGGCGATCGCTGCCATGGGCTTCGACACGTTGTACATGACGCCCATTCACCCCATCGGCACGACGAACCGCAAAGGCCCCAACAACACACTTGTGGCCGGACCGCACGATCCCGGCAGTCCATACGCGACTGGCAGCGCAGTCGGCGGACACGAAGCCGTCGCGCCCGAGTTGGGGACCCTGGAGGACTTTCTCCACTTCCAGCAAACGGCGAAAGAGCATGGTCTGGAGCTGGTGCTCGACTTCGCGATCCAGGTTTCGCCGGATCATCCCTGGGTGAAAGAACATCCGCAGTGGTTCTATCACCGCCCCGATGGGTCGATTAAGTTCGCGGAGAATCCGCCCAAGAAATACGAAGACATCTATCCACTCAACTTCCGCTCGCCAGACTGGAAGAACCTGTGGGCCGCCTGGCGGGACATCATCTTGTTGTGGGCCGAGCGCGGTGTACGTGTGTTCCGCGTCGACAATCCCCACACCAAGCCGCTGGCGTTCTGGGAGTGGATGATCCGCGAGGTCCAGGACGCGTATCCCGACGTCATCTTTCTCGCCGAAGCATTCACGCGACCGAAAATGATGCGCGCGCTGGCCAAAGTTGGCTTCAGCCAGAGCTACACGTATTTCACATGGCGCAATACCAGGTCGGAGTTGCAGGACTATCTCATCGAGCTCACGCAGGGTCCGATGAAGGAGTATTACCGCGGTAACTTCTTTGCCAATACACCCGATATACTCCCACCAATCCTTCAGCTAGGCGGGCGGCCTGCGTTCCGCATGCGACTCGTTCTGGCGGCCACATTGTCGTCCGTTTATGGCATTTACAACGGCTTCGAATTGTGTGAAAACACGCCGCGCGGCGTGCCCGGCGTACAGGAGTACTACCAGGATTCCGAGATGTACCAGCACAAGGTCTGGGACTGGGACCGGCCTGGCAACATCGTCGAAGATGTGGCGCGGATCAATCGCATCCGGCGCGATAATCCGGCGCTCCACCTGTACGATAACCTGCGTTTTTCAGCCTCCGATAACGACCAGCTGCTTGTCTACAACAAGGCCAGTCGTGACGGCACGAACGTGATTGTCTGCGTGGTGAATCTTGATCCGCACTGGCCACAATCTGGGTGGGTGGAGGTGCCGACGCACCAGTGGGGCATGCCGGCCGACCAACCATACGTCGTGCACGATTTGCTGTCCGACGAGCGCTACACCTGGCGCGGCAACTGGAACTGGGTGCGGTTGGATCCGTCGGTCAGACCCGCGCACATCCTGCGGGTCGAGCGTGCTAACGGCTGAAAACCTACGCCAGGCGCGCTGGTTCGGCGGAAAAAGCCGAACCATTGCGGACACTCGCATCGTTGATTCCGCGCGCTGGATCCCTGATTCTTCGCTGTTCCTGGTGGAGGTCACCTATACCACCGGTCCACCCGATACCTACGTCCTGGCGGAACGCCTCGAGGAGCCCGCGGTTGCAGGTGCACTACTTGCGCAGTTCCGTGGCACGACGGTGCGCACCGATCGTGGTGGACGCCTGGAGTTTCGTCCCACACATGTACTGAACGCAATCCCGCAACGCGAGCTGGAGCCAGTCCGCCCGATGAGCGGCGAACAGAGCAACACCTCAATTCGGTTCGGGGACGCATTGATCCTCAAGTTGTTCCGCCGCCTCCAGTTCGGACCGAATCCCGATGTGGAAATCGGCTGGTTCCTCACCGAGCACACGCGGTTTCGCGGCACGCCACCGGTGGCTGGCAGTCTCTCGTACGTGAACCCCGAGGGGTGTGAGGCTTCACTCGCGCTGCTCCAGCGCTTCGAACGCAACCGCGGCGACGCCTGGACGACCACGCTGGAACGACTCCGAGCGGTGCTGGACGGCGCAGATGCCGCCGCAAGCCTCGAGGCCGTCCGACGATTGGGGGCCACAACCGCGGAGCTCCACCTCGCGTTGGCGACCAACACTGGCGACAGCGCATTTGCGCCCGAACCAGTTGCGCCCACGGACGTCGACCAGTGGCTGCGCGCTATCGAGGATGATGTTCGCGCAACCGCGAATGCGCTGCGCCAGCGCGGCACGGACGTCGACGAGGCTGCGCTCCTCCGGCGCGCCAGGGGCGTGCGCGCTCTCGAAGGCACGCTGAAGACGCGCCACCATGGTGATTATCACCTGGGGCAGGTGCTGGAGCGCGATGACGGCTCCTTCGTCATTATCGACTTCGAAGGCGAGCCCTCGCGGCCGCTCGCACAACGTCGTGAGAAGCGGTCGCCGCTGCGCGATGTTGCCGGCTTGCTGCGCTCGCTGGATTACGCGCGCACCACCGCGGCCCGCTCCTCAAGTGCTTCCAACCCTGGAGGCGTGGCTCGCGCTACCGCGTGGTACGCGGCCGCGCGTGAAGCGTTCCTCAGCGCGTACCTTCCGAAGGCTCGCACCCTCCTTCCAGCGGATTGCGCTCCTGCACTTGCCGCCTTAGAGCTTGAAAAAGCAGCCTATGAGGTCATGTACGAGCTGAACAACCGCCCGGACTGGCTGCCAATCCCGTTGGCAGCGTTCAGTGCCGACTCGTGATTTGCACCACCACGCACGAGACAGCATAGTCCCCGTCGGGTTCGGTTACTCTCTGAAGAATGGCGCCACTGACAGTCTGGCCCGGGCGGCCTGACCCGCTTGGAGCGAGCTGGGACGGCCATGGCACCAACTTCGCCGTGTTCTCGCAGCACGCGCTCCGTGTGGAGCTGTGCCTGTTCGACGATGTCTTTGGCAAAGAGTCTGCCCGTATCGCATTACCCGAGCAAACCCGGAATGTCTGGCACGTCTACCTCAACGGCATCGGGCCGGGCCAGCTGTACGGCTATCGGGTCCAGGGACGCTACGCGCCACGCGAAGGCATTCGCTTCAATCCCAACAAGCTGTTGATCGACCCGTACGCACGCGCTATTGCTGGAGCGATCGACTGGCGCGCGCCAATTTTCGGCTATCGCGTCGGCAGCCGAACCGAAGACCTCACGCGCGATGTCCACAACTCCGCCCGCGGCATGCCGAAGTCCGTGGTCATTGATACCCACTTCGACTGGGGCGACGACCATCCACCGGAGGTGCCCTGGAGCGAAACCGTTATCTACGAGACACACGTCAAGGGCATCAGCATGTCCCATCCGGACGTGCCGGAGCAGCTGCGCGGAACCTATCTCGGACTGGCAAGCGAGCCAGTCGTGGAGCACCTCCGCTCGCTGGGTGTCACCGCGGTGGAATTGTTACCCGTTCACCATTTCGACGACGACAAATTTCTGCTGGACAGAGACCTGAGAAATTACTGGGGCTACAGCACGATCGGCTATTTCGCCCCTGCTGCTCGCTACGCCAGCACAGACCGGGGCCAGCAGGTGACGGAATTCAAGCAGATGGTCAAGCGACTCCACGAAGCCGGCTTGGAAGTTTTTCTGGACGTGGTTTACAACCACAGCGCCGAGGGCAATCACCTGGGACCAACCCTGGAGTTTCGCGGTCTCGATAATCCGAGCTACTACACGCTCATGCCCGACAACCCGCGTTACTACCGCGACTTTACCGGCACCGGCAACTCGCTGAACGTGAGTCACCCACAAACGCTGAAATTGATCGCCGACAGCCTCCGCTACTGGGTCCAGGAGATGCACGTCGACGGCTTTCGCTTCGATCTCGTCCCGGTATTGGGGAGGGAGCCGGCGGCGTACGATCCCGGCGCGGCGTTTTTCGATATAGTCCACCAGGATCCGGTGCTTGCTCGCGTCAAACTGATTGGTGAACCGTGGGACGTGGGCGAGTTCGGTTATCAGGTGGGCAATCTGCCGGTGTTGTGGAGCGAATGGAACGGCAAGTATCGCGACAACGTGCGTCGTTTCTGGAAGGGTGATCCCGGTCAAATTGCCGAGCTTGCGTACCGATTGAGCGGCAGCAGCGACCTGTATCGGTTGAGTGGTCGCGGCCCGACGGGCAGCATCAACTTCTTGACGGCGCACGATGGGTTTACGCTGCGGGACCTGGTGACCTTCAACGACAAACATAACGAGGCCAATGGTGAGAACAACCAGGATGGTGCCAACGACAACAATTCGTGGAACAGCGGCGTCGAAGGTCCATCCGAAGATCCAGGCATCGCGGACTTGCGAGCGCGCCGCCAGCGCTCGTTTCTCGCAACGCTGTTTCTTTCACAGGGCGTTCCGATGTTGTTGGGCGGAGACGAGATCAGCCGGAGCCAACAAGGCAACAACAACGCGTACTGTCAGGACAATGAGCTCAGCTGGTTCGACTGGAATCTCAATGCACAGCAGAAAGAGCTACTGGAGTTCACGCGCGGGCTGATCGCGTTTCGCGCGGAGCATCCGGTGTTGCGGCGTCGGCGGTACTTCGAAGGGTTGTTCCTGCCCGGCGCCGATATCAAAGATCTCACGTGGTTTAAGCTCGACGGCACGGAGATCAAAGATGAGCAGTGGAACGATCCCGAAACCCGCTGGCTGGTCATGCGCCTGGCCGGTGAGGCGATCGACGAGCGCGAGCCGGAGGGCGGCCGCATCTCTGATGAAACGCTCCTGATGCTGCTCAACGCACACCACGAGGCGCAAACATTCACCCTTCCACCGACAGGTGGTGCCAACACGTGTGTGTGGGAACGTCTGTTGGACACCGAGTCGGCCGCGCCGCCAAGTCCGTCCAGTCAGATGCACGGTGTGGCGTCTGACTACGAGCTCGCACCGCGCGCACTCGCGCTCTTTAGACGCATCGAGCGCACCGCGTGATCGTGGTCGGCCTGATGTCGGGCACGTCGGTGGACGCCATCGACGCGGCCGTTGTCGACGTTGCCCACGCCGACGACGCCCTCCGCATGCGCCTCCTCGGGTACCACGAGACGCCAATCGCCGACGACTTGCGGTCGCGCATCCACCGGTTGTTCAACCCCGAAACCTCCGGCGTCGATGAAGTGTGTGAGGTCAACGTTCTGCTAGGAGAGGCATTCGCGGAAGCGGCAGCCGCGGCGTTGCGGCAAACCGGCGTCTCGGCGGACCTCGTCGCCTCGCACGGCCAGACGGTCTGGCACGAAGTCTCGCCGGGTCATACGCGAAGCACCCTGCAGCTGGCAGAACCATCGGTCATCGCCGAACGACTGGGCGTCACCACCGTCGCTGACTTCCGGCCGCGCGATATCGCTGCTGGCGGTCAGGGTGCGCCGCTTGCGTCCTGGGGCGATGCGCTGCTGTTCGGCGACGCCAGATTGAGTCGCGCGGTGCAGAACATCGGCGGGATTGGCAACGTTACCTGGGTGCCACCAGGTGGTCAGTGGGAGGCGATGCTTGCCTTTGATACCGGTCCCGGTAACGCATTGATCGACCACGCCGCCTGGCGGCTCAGCGGGGGCATGCAGCGCTTCGATGCCAACGGGGCGATGGCCGCGCTTGGTCGCGTCGACGACGCCCTCCTCAGCCATCTGCTCGCCAATCCGTACTTCGCGGCACAACCGCCGAAGAGCACTGGCCGCGAGCTCTTCGGCGCGCAGTTCGTCGATCCGTACATCGATCGCGCTCTCAGCGACGGACTCTCACCCAACGACGTGGTGGCAACGTTGACGGCGTTTACCGCGCACTCCATCGCGGACCAGTACCGTCGCTTCCTGCCCGGTCGTCCGGACGAGGTGGTGGTGGGTGGCGGAGGCTCGCGCAACCCGGTGCTGATGCAGCTGCTTTCCGATCAGCTCGATCCTGCCCAGATTCGCATGCACGAGGATTTCGGGCTGCCGTCCTTAGGCCGCGAAGCAATGTATTTCGCGCTGCTCGGCCACGAAGCCCTGCACGGAAGGCCGAATACGGTTCCAACCTGCACCGGCGCCAGCCACGCCGTGGTGATGGGCAAGATCATCCCCGGCGCCAACTACCGCCAGCTCATGCGCAGCCTGAGCACCGCCCCAACGACGCGCCCCCACCGCCTCGAGGTGGTTACGGCACCTGACCGGTCGGCGTGAGCTTGCCGAATAGCGCTTCGGCGGCGGCTCGGAGGTGAACTGGGCGGTCGCCGTACGCGGTGAGGTACGTGCCAACCATTGTTGCAACTGCCGCGTCGTAAGGTCCGCGCAGACTCACCCCAACAACGGGTTTCCCGGTCGCTGACAGGTCCTGCGCCAGTTTCTGCTGCGAGGGGTTCTGGGCCAGATCAAAGGTCCCCAGCACAATCACGTCAGCATTCCGCGCCGCTTGGACTGCATCTCTTGTCGCCGCGCCATAAGCGGAAGGCGCGAACTGCCTGATCGCGTCGAGAAGGCTTGAAGCCAGTTGGTCATCAACCACGTCGCTGCGTGTGGGCGACGGCGCCTCCACCACCAGGACTCTTGAATCTGCGCGCAGCGGCAACAACCCCGCGTCGTCCCGCTGCAGCGTTACCGCGCGGCGGGCCACCTCCAGCGACAGCGCTCGATTTGCCGAACTGTTGAGCACGCTCGCATCGGGTGTCAGCGGTGCTGATGCAGTGCCGACCAGGATGCCTCGGCGCGCCTTCGCCTCCAGGATGCGTAGCACCGAAGCATCCAATCGGTCCTGCGAAACCTGCCCAGACTGAACCGCGGCCAGCAGTGCCGGCGGTCCATCCCCCAGCCGCATGCGATCATCCGAGTTGATACCCGCGACCAGCAGCATGTCCGCGCCTGCCTCGAAGGCCTGTACGGAAGCCGAAGCCGCGGTGCGGTCCTTCTTAATGGCGTCCATATCCAGGGCGTCGGTCAGGATCAGCCCCTGATAGCCGAGCTGGTCGCGCAGGAGGTCGGTCAGCACCCGCGGCGACAGGGTCGCCGGCAAGTCCTGCTGCGGCTCGATGGCTGGCAAATACAGGTGCGCGGTCATGATCCCGTCAACTCCCGCGCGCATCGCAGCCTGAAACGGCAGGAGCTCCAGCGACTCCAGCCGCGAAAGCGGATGCGGCACCACGGGCAGGTCTCGATGTGAATCGACCGACGTGTCACCATGCCCGGGGAAATGCTTGGCCACGGCGCTGACGCCTGTGGATTGCACGCCTTCGACGGCCTGCGTCGCGAACTGGCTCACCAGGTCTGCATTTGACCCAAAGGAGCGCACGCCAATCACTGGGTTGAGTGGATTCGTATTGACGTCAACCACCGGCCCGAGGTCCATGTTGACGCCCATGGCCAGAAGCTCGGTGGCCGAAGCCTGGGCCACCTGACGCGCCAGGCTGGGATCGCCGGTCGCGCCAACGGCCATGTTGCCGGGGAAGATGGTCGCACCGTCGGTCACGCGCACCACCAGGCCGCCTTCCTGATCGACCGAGATGAAGAGCGGCACCGGGTCCGCCACGGTCTGCAAATCCTGATCGAGCCTGGCAAGCTGCGATGCGTTTTCGATGTTGCGACCGAACAGCGTGACACCACCCAGGTGCAGGCCCTGGATCAGCGCGCGATTGGCGTCGTTGAGGTCGGTGCCGTCGAAGCCGAGCATATAGACCTGGCCGACCTTCTGCTCGAGCGTCATGCGCGCCAGGGTTTGCTGCGCCAGCTGTTCGGGCGTCACGCTGGTGGACACGGGCGTCGAGACATTCTGGCCGCTCGCCGATGCAACCGTCGCGGACACCGGCACCTGGGTTGCGCTCGACGCCATTGCCGATGGCGCGCTCGCTTCGGACGTTTGCTGCGCGACCGTTGGTTCGGCTGTCACCGTTGGTGCTACGGACGTTGTCGGCTCGGGCACGCTCGTGGCCGCGGGCGCTACCGGCGCCGCCGTGCACGCGCTCACCGCCAGTACGCAAACCAGCGAGAGGAGCGCGTGAAGCCGCGAGGTCAACCTGCTACATTCCCCAGAAAGTCGACCTTGACTATGGCGTGCTGACCTCCGCGAGACAAGAACGCCAGCTCGATCCGCGCTACCGCCGCGTTCTCTCGTTTGGCGATGTCCTCGACGAGAGTATCGGTCTGTTCCGTGGGCACTGGGTCGTGTTCGCGCTGGTCAGCGCGGCGTGCTTGCTGCCGCCGGGCTTGATCGAACTAGGTATCACCGCGGGCGGCGCCCTCGATACGCGCAGCTTTGTGGCCCAGATCGAGACCGGCGTGACGCCCGATTTCGATAGCCTCAGCCGGCTCATCGGCCCGTTACTGGTGATCTCACTGATCTCAGGCGTGTTCGCCCTGGCGTGGACTGCCGCCGTCATCGTGGCTACCGACGACTACGTGCACGGCGTTGAGCCTCACCTTGGCCGCGTATTGAGCCATGTCCTCCGCCGCTACCCGATTGCTTTTCTGGCAGGCCTGCTGACTTTTCTTGGCGTCATGCTCCTGGCCGTCGCCGCCATGCTGCTGTTCATCGTCAGCATCGTCCTGTTCCCGATCTTCATCCTCGGCACGTTGGGCGCCATTGTCGGGGTCTTCTTGTGGTGGCTCAGGCCGACCATGCGCACCGGGTGGCTCAAATGGCTGATCATCCTGGCGACGCCCTTCGGTCTGGTGATCTATTTCACCGGCACCTGGTCGTTGGCGCTGGTCGCCGCGGTCCTGGAACAGCAGAGCCCGATCGGTGCGTTGCGTCGGAGCATGCAGCTGGTCTCCCGCCACTGGTTTCGCACCTGGGGCATCCTGCTAGTGGCCGGCTCGATCGTAAGCGTGCTCCAGTACGTGCCAACGGTCCTCGTGCAGCTGCCGCTCACTATTCTCGCGTTCATCCGCGGCCAGCCAAGCCTGAGTCCAACCGAGCAAACGATCAGCCTCGCGGCCGGCATCGTCACCGAGGTGCTCTTCGCCAGCATGGCATCGATTTGCTACGCGATCCTCTTTATTGATCTGCGCAACCGTCGTCAGGGCACCGACATCGCCGAGCGTGTGAGCCTGCTGGAGGCTTTGGAAAGTGACTGAAGACCAGGCGCTGGACAACTTGCACGCGATCCTGGCGCGTCCCGAGTACCAGTTCGACACCTCCGTTCCGTGGTGGCAGCAAGTCCTTGCCCCGGTCCTGGACTTCGCCTGGAGCGCTATCACGCGTCTGGTCGCGCTCGTTTTCGATACCGCGTCCGGGCGTGACGGTGCCCTCGGCATTGGCATTCTCGTGGTCTCCGCGGCGCTGGTGATCGTGGCGCTTGTGTACCTGGTGCGTGCGTTGCGGCTGTCGGTGGTGCGCGAGGCCGAGCTTCACAGCGCGAGTCTGGCGGAGCGGCGCGAACGCTCCGATCAGCTATGGCAAGCAGCCCAGCGCCTCGCGGCCGCGGGTGAGTTCGCCGATGCAGTGCGCCTGCAGTACCTCTCCGCACTGTACGCCCTGGACGAACACGCGGTCCTTCACCTCGAACGCAGCCTCACCAACCACGAGCACGCCCAACGTTTACAGGTGGCCAACCCGGTCTTGGCGGAAACCTTTTCGGACCTCGTGGACCGCTACGAACGGGTGCGGTACGGCCGTGCCGCGGTCGCTTCTGAGGCGTTCGCCGAATTCAGCACCCGCGCCAACAACGTACGCGCGGCGGCTCTTCGAGGCGCCACGGCGTGACGGTGAGTCGCTGGCGGACGAGCATGGTGCTGCTTGGCATCTGCGTCGTTGCCGTGTTGATCGGTGCGCTGCGGCTGGCGACGCAACCAGTCGAGCAACCACCCGGCAGCAGCCTGTCGACGGCCGCCGATGGCGCGCTGGCTCTGTATACCTGGATGGCGGATCTCGGGGTGCGGACCGAACGCGTCAACACCCGGCCGATTGATGCAACCGCGGACGCAGTGATCATTGTCCAGCCAGCGACGGTGCTCGACTCCGCCGCCCGCGGCGGCTTCAACGCCGTTGCCGACCGCGGCGGGACGATCGTGCTGAGCGGCGATTCGCTGCAGTGGCTCCTGGCCGCTCGTGGATTCGGCCTGACCGTTGATGGCACCTCGCCGTCATCACACAGTGTCACGCCCGATGGCCTCAGCCTGCCGGTTGGCGGGCGATTCCACCTCTCCGCGGATCGGGCCGAACCGCTGCTCTTAGCCGATGACGGATCCTGGCTCGCCCTCCAAATGCCCTACCGCCAGGGCCATCTGATCGTGATCGGTTCGGCGTTCCCCCTTACCAACGCGGGTTTGACTGATTCCAGCACAGCCAGATTCGTCTACCGCACGATCGTGGCTCCGCTCGTCGGCCAGACGGTTGCCTTCGACGAGTTCGAGCGCGCTCCCAGCCTGACTGGCGCCAGCCCGTCCTCGATCAATGAACTCCTGTTTCAGACGTCGTGGGGCCTGGCCATCGTCTATGCCGCGCTGCTCACCTTTGTTTTTCTGTTTCTGTCGGGTCGCCGCCTCGGCCCAGCCCTGGCCGAGACCTCGGCGGCCGAATCACCCCGCACCATGTACGAGCACATCCAGATGCTGGCCGATCTCTACCGACGGGCTGGTCAGCTGGAGGCGGTTCGCGGCGCCTTCAGCCGCCACTACGCGCGTCGGCTCGCGCGTGGCGCGGTCAGCACGCGTCACGCGGCAGATTTCGCGGAAGCGCTACAGCGGGTTGAATCGGCCCGGACTGAGGCCGACCTCGTTTCGGCAGTCAAGGATATCGATGAGTCCCGCTGAGTTCGAAAGCGCCGCCCTGGAGCGCACGCGCGGCGTGCTGGTGGAGCTCGACGAGCCGTTTCGCTTGCTCCTCATGGCGCTGCTGGTTGGCGGCAACGTGCTCATTGAGGGCGTGCCAGGCACGGCCAAGACGTTGATGGCCCGCTCCCTTGCGGCGCTGCTCGGCGGCGCCTCAGACAGCGTCCAGCGCTTTCAGCGCATTCAGTTCACGCCGGACTTGATGCCATCGGACATTCTCGGCACCAGCGTGTTCCAGATGCAGACCGCTAAATTTACGTTCCGCGCCGGCCCGATCTTCGCGAACGTGGTTGTGGCCGACGAGGTCAATCGGGCACCGGCTAAAACGCAATCCGCCCTTTTGGAGGCGATGGAGGAGCACCAGGTCACGGTCGAAGGCCAGCGGATGCCGCTGCCGCCGGTCTTCCTGGTGGTGGCTACGCAGAATCCGGTCGAGTTCGAGGGCACCTATCCGCTGCCCGAAGCGCAGCTCGACCGGTTCCTCTTCAAAGTCTTGCTGGAGCATGGTTCCGCAGAGGCCGAACGGGGCGTCGTACAGCGTCACCACGCCGGCCTGCAGGTGATGGACCTGGCGGCCTTTGGCCTCACGCCGGTGGTTGACGTCGAGGAGGTCTTGAACCTTCGCTCGCAGGTCCAGCAAGTGAAGGTCGATGAATCCGTAGCCGACTACCTCGTGGCGATTGGTCGTGCCTCGCGAACTATGCCCGAGGTGCAGTATGGCGCCAGCGTGCGCGGTGCGCTGGGGCTGCTGAACGCCAGCAAGTGCGTTGCCGCCTTCGCCGGCCGAGACTACGTCACTCCCGATGACGTCAAAGCCATCGCCGCACCCGTGCTGCGCCACCGGGTCATCCTGAAGCCCGAGTCCGAGCTGGACGGCGTCCGCCCCGACGACGTCATCCAGCGCATCCTCGCCGCCACCCCCGTCCCCCGCTAAGCCCTCTCTCAGCAACACGCCTCGTCCGGCACTCCAGATATTTTCCCCCGTAAGGAGCTCCAGCACCCTGCCGGTGTCCACTTACCCATGTCGACCTTCCGTTTCCGTTCCTTCTCCCGTTCTCCACATCCTGGTTCCACCCCTCCCTTGTGCTTCCTTCCAGTCCAG
>JAFAZN010000202.1 GCA_019239775.1 Chloroflexota bacterium | reverse complement strand
CATCCAGCTCCGCTTCTTCGGCCAGGCCGCGGCCAAGGATTTTGGCGCGCATGCTCCGCATCAGGTCCGGATGGATCGTGCGCCTGGAGCTGCCGGCGGGATACACGTCCGCCCTGGCTTCGACACCGACTCCGTCGAATCCGGCCTGGCGGAGCAACTCGCCCAGCCGCCGGCCGAGGAAAGAGTCGGCCCCGTCAGCTCGCCAGGTTGCCTGAAAGATCTCGGTGAGACGGTCCCAGGCCGGATGTGGCGGGTAGCACAGCGCGCAGAGCTCCCCCTCCTCGGCGACGACCCAGCCACCAGGCCTGACCAGGCGCGCCATCTCGGCGACGACCTGCGAAGGGTCCGGAATGTTGACCAGCACCAGGCGCGCGCTGACGAGGTCGAACGATGCGGCGGGCACCCCGGTAGACTGGGCGTCGCCCTGGACCACCTCCACGTTTGGGAGTTGCTTACTGGCAACCAGATCGCGCGCCATCGCCACGTGCGCTGGGTCGATGTCGACACCAACGACACGCCCGGTTGGACCCACCCGTTCAGCAAGTAACTCGAGCATGCCGCTCGGGCCACACCCGAGGTCGATCGCCGACGAGCCCGGCGGCAGATCGACGTGGCCGAGCAATGCCACTGCGTGGGGCAGGAGGTCATCCGACTGGCGGCGCAGTCGCTCGCGCTCGGCGGCGTCGCTTCCCAACGTGGAGACGGCAGACGCGGCCGGCCGTTTTCGATTGCTGGCCGGCGGTTGTGTTGAGTCGGTCATCGCACCACGCCTCGGAACCTTCTCGCGCTTTCAGTTCGGTGGAAGCGGGATCTTCAATCCATGCGACTCCGCAATGCCGATGAGCCTGGCCAGGTCCGGGTCCTGGGGTGAGATGTTGCGGTCGATATCCCTGAAGAATTCCGCCGCCCCTTCGCGCGGGGTCATGGAGAGCATCTCTCCGCCGCCCGGACCGAATCGGAACCAGTGTGTCGTCCCGCCTGGAAACTGCACCAGCGTGCCCGGTTCGGCTACGCGCTCGAGGTCGCCAATCCCGAACGCGACCTCGCCGCGGATCACGAAGAAGGCTTCATCCCATGGGTGGTTGTGCGGTGGCGGACCGCTACCTTCGGGCCCGCTCTGCAAAAAGATCTCGAAGCTGCCGGTCTGCGCCGCGGACGCGAGCACGGTGATCTGCTCACCGACAACATTGAGCGACCGCGAGCGGTCTCGAGGTGCAACGACGAGGGATTGGGAGTTGCTTGCCTGAGCGGTCACATCAAGCCCTCCTGTTTTTCGTGAGACTGTTGTCTCATAAATAGATGCTGGTACAATAACGCTATGGCGCGCTCTCGTCAAGACGATCCGCGAGCCAATCAGAAGCGGCGCACCCGCGCCGCGATACTCGAAGCTGCCGCCGCGCTCCTGCGCGAAGGCAAGCCGCTGACCGTTACCGACGCTGCTGAACGGGCGCTGGTCTCGCGCGCGACCGCCTGTCGGTATTTTCCGACCCAGGAGTCTCTGGTGTTGGATGCGGTCCAGGTGGAGGAACTCATCCAACCAGTCAACGATCTCGTTGCCGCGTTTTCGACCGACGATGTCCCACAACGCCTGGCCGACCTCGTCGCTACAGAAATGACGGCCGTGCTCGCCGACGAGGCCGTCGTCCGCACAGCGGTGCGCGTGTACATGGACACCTGGCTCGCGAACCGGCGCGACGGTCAGACAATGCCCGTGCGGGCTCGCCGGCGGCCCCGGTGGATCGAGGCAGCCCTGACGCCTATCCAGGACCAACTCGACGCGACGACCTGGAAGCGGCTTGTCGCCGCGCTCACGCTCACGCTCGGCACGGAGGCCCTGATTTGCATGAAAGACGTCGCTGGCCTCGACGATGATCTTGAAATTGTTGGCGGCCTCCAATGGGCCGCCGACGCACTCCTGCGGGCCGCCCTGGACGACTGCACGCGCCGCGTGCCGACCGCGCCAACGTGACTGCTTCATAAGCACCACCCGGCCAAGAACGAACCGATGGTTCCACCCGTGACCTTGAGCGACTACGTGTCCTCAGCGTGCTCACGCCCAAAAAGGTGGGCTCGTCGGCGCCAACCATCGCCCAAAAGCATCGAAGGTGAACGGTCGACCGAGAAAACGCGTAATCAGGTCCGACCCGGGCTGTGTTCCCGTCATGCAGTCGGAGTGAAATCATTGCTCGAAACAAGAGCCACTGTGCCCACACCGCGCGGCCGGACTTGTGCGCTGTCCGCAGCCCCTGGACGATCTCGATGGGAATCGATTCGTCGGTCTCCACGTGGCGGGCGAAGCGGCTCAGGACTTCGCGGTCCAAAACCAGTTCCCCCAACAACTGTGATGGTGCTCGATGAAATCCGGCTCGCTCGGCTGCGCCAGGCGAACCCAGGCAACGTTGCGCGCCGCGAGCGAGTGCACCAGGTGGCCGAACTCGTGCAAGAAGACGACAACCTCGCGGTGATCCAGCAACACCCGGGCGGAGTGCGATGCCGGATCAGCGAAATTGCAGATCACCACCACATGAGGCAACTGCTGTCCGGCGACGCCTCGTGTTCCTGGCACCCTGAGACGTGGACGCCGCTGTTCTGGGTCAACAGTGGGGCGCTGTCGATCACCACGCTGGAGCCGGAGCCGGCGGTGGACGCCGGAGCAGTCCAGCGCGCGGCACGCGACGCGACGGCCTGGAACACCTTCGATGCGCGATGGTCGATGGTCATCGCAGCCATCGACTCCGATCAGGCCCGGACCGAAGCGTTGAGGGCGTGGAGACGCGCCTACTTGCGGGCGACCTATCCGTTCAACATGGAGGGAGCCTATGTCAATCTCATGATGGACGACGAGGTCCTCTCTCACGCCCGTCGCCGGTAAGTCGATCACTCGTGCTGTACGGACGGCGCACCCAGCGCTTCTCGCGCATGCGAGTCCGCAGCGGACTACTGAGTCCAGCTCCGACACGCTCTCAGTGGCAGGTCCTGCTGATCCACAGGCACTCAGGCGAGTGGGAGACGAGGGTGGGCCGGAAGTTGAAGGACCGATCTCCGACCAGCTGGAGGTCCGGCATCCGCCCTACGAGCACATTCAGCGCGAGGCGCGCCTCCAGTCGCGCCAGCGGAGCACCCACACATGTGTGGATGCCCTTTCCGAACGACAAAGCCCGGTGTGCGTCGCGCCGGTCCAGATCAAAGTGTTCGGGTGTGGTGAACACGGCCGGGTCGCGGTTGGCGGCGGCGATCCAGATCAGGACGTTGGCTCGGGCCGGTAGCTCGAGGGCACCCAGCCGCGTGGCAACGGTTGTGACGCGACGCCAGGCGGGCACTGGCGGATCGTAGCGAAGCGTCTCATTGACCGCGGCTTCGCTCAGTCTGGGATCGGCGACCACGCGCCGCCAGCGTGCTGGCCGCTCCAGCAGCCGTCGGAGCATGTTCGTGATCAGAGCGGTTGTGGTCTCGTGACCTGCCGTGCTCAGCCCCAGCAGGAGCGAGGTCACTTCGCCTCGGGTCAGATCCCCAGCCCGTTCAACCGTCAGGAGATCGCTGGCGAGGTCTTCACGCGGATGCTTCGCCTTCTCATCGAGAAGCGCCTCGAAGTAGTGCTGATACGCGGTCAGCTCTTGTGCCAGCACGACCTGTCGCTCCGCCGGCGGCGAGCCCCAGCTCAGCGCCGCGCGCGCGCTGACCACCGGCCTATCTGCGGCCAGTCCTGCGCCGGTGCGCCGATGAGCGCCACGATGACTCGCACTGGGAGCGGTCGCGCGAGCTCCGCCACCAGGTCGAAGCGATCCCGCTCGCAGACCAGCGCGAGCATCTGATCGAGCAACGCATTGATGGCCGGCACCAGTCTCGCTATCCGGCCTGGCGTGAAGGTGCGCTGAATCGGGTCGCGCAGCCGCTCGTGGTCGGGCGGGTC
>JAFAZN010000164.1 GCA_019239775.1 Chloroflexota bacterium | reverse complement strand
TCCGGCTGCCTTCTGCGGGGTGAGCGGACTCATGCCCACGTTTGGCCGGGTGCCGAAGTCGGGCTGCACGCCGCTCGGATACAGTCTGGACCACGTCGGTCCGCTGGCGCACTCCGCGTGGGACTGCGCGGCCATGCTCCAGGTACTTGCTGGATACGATCCTAGCGACCCGGACTGCATCGACGTTCCGGTACCTGACTATGTGAGTGCGCTGACCGGCTCATTAGCTGGATTACGCATTGGCGTTGAACGCGCGCACCATTTTCCTCAGGACAGCGATCCCGCCGCCAGGGAGCGTTTCGACGCAGCGGTCGCCGTGCTGGAAGAACTTGGCGCCATGGTGGTCGATGTGCAGCTGCCGTATTTCGCGGAAACCAATACCGCGATGATGCTCACCATGGCTGCTGAAGCGCTCGCCTATCACCGCCAGGACATGCGGAGTCGCTGGAACGACTACGCGGCCGGCACGCGCCAGTGGGTCGCCATGGGAGCGCTGGTATCCGGCGCCGATTACGTGCAGGCGCAACGCGTGCGACGTGCGGCGCAGGGCGACTTGCAGCGGTTGTTCCATGGTGTGGATGCCATCGTCATGCCGACCGCGGTGTGCGGTGCGCTCACGTACGCCGAACTGGAGGATGCCGGCATGTCAAAGCTAATGGGTCGCATGTTCACCTCCTACTGGGATGCCGTCGGCAATCCAGCGCTGGTGGTGCCCATGGGCTTTACCGCGGATGAGCTGCCGCTGTCGCTCCAGATCGCGGGACGACCGTTCGACGAGGCGACGATCTTGCGCGTCGGCGACGCGTTCCAGCGAACCACCGATTGGCACCTGCGGACGCCGCCACTCGTCCGCCAAACCGTCGCTGTCTAACGTCCAAAAAAAGGAGCTCCCATTCGGATGAGTACCCCCGAAGACAAGACCATTGTGCAGTTGATGCTCGCGCGCGCCGGTTTGCCCGTGAGCGAACTCGAGCTCGACAAGCTCACATCCGCGTACTCGCAGCAGCAACCAGGCATCGAATCGCTGTACAAGGTGGCCGCCACGCGCTACGAGGCGCCCTGCCTCCAGTTCACACCGACTCCGACGTTTGCTGATTGGGGTTGAAAGTCGATGCCTGAGATTCCTCTTACCGTCCAGGACGCCGCGGCAGCGCTTCGTGCTGGCGAGCTCACGAGCGTGGACCTCACACAAGCCATGCTCGACCGGGCCGACGAGCTCGACTCGCAACTCGGCACGTACCTGGCGCGCTTCGACCGGCAGGCCCTCGCCAACGCGGAGCGCGCGGACGCCGAGCTGCGAGACGGTCTGGATCGAGGTCCGTTCCACGGCATTCCCGTCGGCGTCAAAGACATCCTGGCTGCGTCCGAGGGCCCAACGACCGCGCAGAGCCTGATCCTCGATCCCGACTGGGGTGCAGGCAAAGATGCGCCGATTGTCAAGCGCCTGCGACGCGCTGGCGCTGTCATCACCGGCAAGACCTCCACGATGGAATTTGCCTGTGGCGTACCGGATCCGACCAAACCGTTTCCGATCCCGCGCAATCCGTGGGACCTGGATACCTGGCCTGGCGGCTCCAGCTCCGGCACCGGCAGCGGCATCGCCGCCGGATTGTTTCTCGCCGGCATCGGCACCGACACCGGCGGCAGCATTCGCATTCCCGCCGCCTTCTGCGGCGTGAGTGGACTCATGCCCACGTTTGGTCGGGTACCGAAGTCCGGCTGCACGCCGCTGGGATACAGTCTGGACCATGTCGGTCCTCTGGCGCGATCCGCCTGGGACTGCGCGGGCATGCTCCAGGTACTTGCCGGGTACGACCCCAGCGATCCGGACTGTATCGACGTTCCGGTGCCTGACTATTTGAGCGGTTTGAGTGGATCGCTGGCTGGATTACGCGTCGGCGTGGAACGCGCGCACCACTTTCCCGAGGAGCGTGATCCGCTCGTTGAAGGGTGCTTCGACGCGGCGCTGGAGGTGTTGAAGCAACTCGGCGCGCGACTGGTGGACGTGGTGCTGCCGCTTTATGACGAGGTCCAGGCGGCGCTCATGCCGACCTGCGCGGCTGAGTCCCTGGCGTATCACATGAGCGATGCACAGGCTCGCTGGGGCGACTACTTCGAGGGTACTCGCGCCATGCTAGCGCGCGGTGCGCTCGTATCTGGCGCCGACTACGTGCAGGCGCAGCGGCTGCGGCGGGTGGCCCAGCGCCAGCTTGTTGGGCTCCTCGATACCGTCGACGTCGTCGTCATGCCGACCTCGGCGGTAGGCGCATTCCGCTATGGGCAGGATGACCTGCTGGATATCGAGCGGCTGTTCAAGCTGGTGTTCACGTCCTACTGGGATGCCGTTGGCAATCCAGCGCTGGTGGTGCCCATGGGCTTTACTGGCGAAGGGCTGCCGCTATCACTGCAGATTGCCGGTCGCGCCTTCGACGAGGCCGCGCTACTCAACGTTGGCCATGCGTACCAGCAGGCTACGGAGTGGCACCTGCAAACGCCACCGCTGACGCGATCAACACGCGCCCCGGTCGGCTCGGCTGCGAGCTGACCAGGGACTTGGGGCCTACCTACAGGGAAGTCGTGGACGATTCGGCGCGGCGCACCAGCAGCACCGGACATGGGGCCGAACGAACCACGGCCTCCGCGGTGCTTCCGAGGACTGCCCGCGCCGGACCCGTTAGCGCGTGGGTGCTCATCACCACCATGTCGGTTGCGTCCTGCGTCGTATAGGCAACTGCTGGCGTGACGCTCAGCTGCCGTCGACCACGTGGAAGCTGCGATGCGAGATCGCTAGCCAGCCGCTGTCAAACAGGCGGTGCACCCGCACGAATCCCAGATAGAGGTTGGGCCGCGCATCGGTGTAGATGAACTCGATGGTGCCGCGGGTGACCGCGATATCGTTGTGCGGCTCCACCTGGAGGTCATGCAAGATACGACGTGGCGGATCGGCGCGCGCCACGGCAGTCGCAATGAACTCGCGTTTGGGTTCGGGCTTCCCGTTCGCGTGGGTATAGACAAAGTCATCGGCCAGCAGACGGTCGAGCGTGGCGGCGTCCCGGCCGGAGACGGCCATGTCAATCGCGACGTCGAGCTCGGGCACCTGCGCCGCGGCCTCGGGACTCATGGAGTGTGAAGTCTAGCCGGGTGGGTCTGGTGCGCGCCCACGCGGTCCTGGGGCGAGTTAGGATGGAGTCGCGGGCGGTTGTCGCCTGGGGAGCATCAACTGCATGGGGGTGTACGTGTGATTGGCCGTGCAAGTATCGCGATCGCTGTGTTGGTCTCGATCCTCCTGAGCCCTATGTCGGTTGCCGCTTCGGGCGCGGATCGCCACGATGGCGACCAACGCGACCAGTTCGGGGGCTCGAACCTGGCGTTCACGCTCAGTGGGCCCGTACGCGGGACGGCGATGGACGGCATCCGCGAGTTCCTGGGCATCCCTTACGCCGCGGCGCCTACCGGGAACCGGCGCTGGCAGCCGCCGCAACCGCACGCTCCGTGGTTCACCCCGCTGGATGCGACGCACTTCGGCGCGCACTGCCCCCAGCCCGAGCCGCCCGCGTCCGCGGCAGGGGCCAGTGAAGACTGCCTGTTCCTGAACGTCTACACGCCCAGCCATGCGCTCTTCGGCCAGCATCCGGTCATGGTGTGGATCCATGGCGGCTCGCTGGTCACCGGCAAAGGCGACGACTACGATCCGACCGCCCTCATTCAGCACGGTGATGTCGTCGTGGTGACGATTAACTACCGGCTTGGTGCACTCGGCTTCCTGGCTCAGTCTGCGCTGGACTCCGAGGGCCACAAATTTGCCAACTACGGTCTGATGGATCAGCAGATGGCGCTCGAGTGGGTGCACCGCAACATCGTCTTCTTCGGCGGCGATCCACGAAACGTGACGATCTTCGGAGAGTCCGCCGGAGGCCAGAGCGTAACCAGCCACTTGACTGCGCCCGGCTCGCATGGTCTGTTCGACCACGCAATCATCGAAAGTGGCGCCTACGCCTTGACGCTGCCGCCCCTTGCAGCGGCCGAGACACAAGGCAGCGCATTCGCCACCGCGGTAGGTTGCCCGGACCAATCGGCAGCCTGCCTACGTGGAGTCAGCACGGCAACACTGGTGTCCAAGGAAGCCAGCGTCTACATCACCACCCAGGACGGACAGGTCCTACCAGCGTCGCCGATGCAAGCGTTCGCGTCGGGCCAGTTCAACCGGACTCCGGTGCTGCAGGGCTCCAACCACGACGAGTTTCGTCTCTTCGTCGCAACACAATTCGACCTGGCCGGGGGTCCGCTAACGCCGGCGGAGTATCCAGCCGCGCTCGCGGCGTTTCCGACGATTGGCCCTGCCAAGGCACTACAGGTCCTGGACGAATATCCGCTGTCGAACTTCCCAAGCGCAGACCTTGCCTATGCGACGGCCATCGGCGACACGCTGTTCAGCTGCTCGGCGCGTCGATCGAACCAGCTGCTCTCCAACTGGGTCTCGACGTTCGCCTACGAGTTCAACGATGAAAACGCCCCTAGCTTCCTGCCGCCGGTCAGCTTTCCGTACGGCGCAACGCATGCGTTCGAACTCTCGTACTTGTTCAAATTGTCGTTCTTGCCTGCACCGAACTTTACGCCCGACCAACTGAAGCTGGCCGACACCATGAAGGATTACTGGACGCGCTTCGCGCGAGACGGACGTCCAAGTGCCCAGGGCGCGCCCAGGTGGCCCGAGTACCAGGTCGCGGCGGATGACATTCTGTCACTGGTGCCGCCGCGACCGACGCTCGAGAACAATTTCTCTGCCACGCACCACTGCGATTTCTGGCGGGAGCTGTCGCCCGCGTACGACTGAGCTGCAGCTAGCGGACGAACACCATCGTCGACGGGCTGCCAGTGGAGATAACCTGGCCTGTCGGTGCTAAGGTTCCATTGCGCTCGTCGACGCGGAACGTGACGATGGTGTCGCTCGACTGATTGGCCGCATAGAGAAACCGTCCATCTGGATCGAGCGCGATGGCGCGTGGCGTGTCGCCCTGCGTCGGATACCAGCCAATTGGAGCCAGCATTCCGGTGCGATCATGCACCTCGAACGCACCCACGCTGTTGTGCCCACGATTGGACACATACACCCAACGCCCCGTTGGGTGAACGACGACCTCCGAGCCGGTATTACGTACCTCCACATCGCCCGGCACCGACGGAACGGTCTGCAATTCCCGCATTCCGTCACCGCGTTCTTCAAATGCGTAACTGGTGATGGTGGAATTCAACTCGTTGATGACATATGCCCAACGCGCTGATGGGTGGAAGGCGATGTGTCGCGGACCCGCGCCCGGGGCACTGGCTACCGAAGCGGGCTGAGCTGCGCGCAGTCGTCCAGCCTGCAGATCGATGCGGAACACGAACACGCAGTCCAGGCCCTTGTCGGGAATCGCGATGAAGTTGCTCGAACGATCGAACGGAATGTGGTGTGGATGCGAACTGCTCTGCTCGACCGGATGCGGCCCTGGCGTGCCGACCATTGGCACAATGTCGCTCGCTTCGCCGAGCTCGCCTGACGGTTGCACCGGCAGAACTGCCGCCGTCGCGCCCGCATAGTTGGCAACTACCAGCCAGCGACCGCTCGCGTGAAAGTCCAGGTGCACAGGGTTGGCTCCGCCCGAAGGCCACCTCCCGAGCGGCCTCAAAAGTTCGGCCGAAGGTGACTCGCGCTGAGGACTGTCTTGTGGGCCGAACTTCTGAGACAGATTGTGCCCTGGGTGGCCGTCAGCTTCGGCAGCGAAGGCACTGACCTCGCTCATGTTGCCGCCGTGCACGCAATACACCACCGGCAGGTTCGGATGCCGCGTTAGAAACGAAGGATTGGCAGTGCGGGCCACCAACCCGAGGGATGTCCACTCACCCGACTGCTCGTCCATGCGATAGGCAGTGATTCCCTCGCCGCGGCCTTTGCGGTCGGCTGTCGTGTAGCAACCCACGTACACAGTAAGCGTCATCATGGACCAGGGTACGTGTACTCTTGGAGCGTGCCGAATGAAATCGACCTCATGCCCTACCAGGAGTTCTTTGCCCAGGCGGCCGCCGATGGCACGCCCGTCGTAGTCGGCACCACGGAAGCTGACGGCATGCCTGATCTGGCGATGAAAGGGAGCTTCATGGTCTGGGACAAGGACCATGTGGCGTTCTGGGAGCGCGCCCACGGTGAAACACTCGCCGCACTGCGCGCCAACAAGAAACTGGCCGCCCTGTACCGCAACCCCAATCGGATGCGCGGGCAGTTGCGTCTGTACGGCGATGTGGTCACGCTGGCGGAAGATGGAGATTTGCGCGAGCAGATCTGGAACCGCACCATCGAGACCGAACAAAAGGCCGACCCTGAAAAGAAGGGCGTGGGTGTAATCGTGCGCGTCGATCGCGTCCGTGCTGGCGGAAACGTGATCGTCCGCGACCGCTAGAGAACCTTACTGAGAAAAGCCTGCGTGCGCGGATTGGTCGGATTGTCGATGACGTCGGCCGAGCCCTCTTCGACGATGCGACCTTCGTCCATGAACACCACGCGATTGGCGACGTTCCGGGCGAAGCCAATTTCGTGGGTTACGACGATCATGGTCAAGCCGTCTCGGGCCAGATCCTGAATTGTTTCGAGAACCTCGCCAACGAGCTCCGGGTCCAGCGCGCTGGTGGGCTCATCAAACAACATCACTTTAGGCCGCATGGCCAACGCACGTGCAATCGCCACGCGCTGTTGCTGACCGCCAGAGAGCTGGCGCGGGTAGGCGTGCGCCTTCTCGGATAGCCCAACTCGATCCAGGAGCTCTAATGCGCGTCGCTCCGCCTCGGCGCGCGCCTCGCCACGAACGCCGGTGGGCGCCTCGACAATGTTCTGCAGCACGGTCATATGTGGAAACAGATTGAAGTGCTGAAAAACCATGCCGATGTCCTGTCGCTGCCGGGCGATCGTGGATTCCGACAACGCGTAAACGCGGTCACCGCGAGTCCGAAATCCAACCAGCTCGCCGTCGACGCGAATGGATCCACCATCTGGGCGCTCCAGCAAGTTGATGCATCGCAAGAACGTCGACTTTCCGGAGCCGGACGGTCCGAGTACGACCACCACCTCGCCACGCTGGACATCCAGGTCGATGCCTTTGAGGACCTCCAAATGGCCAAACGATTTTCTCACGCCGCGCGCGCTTACCAGAGGACCACCGTTCACGCCGGCAGCTCCGGTGCGGCCGCCGGACGGACCACGGTGCCGCGATCGCGCATCAACACCGCATCCCACCACGAGAGTCTGCTGTCGCGCGAGCTGCCGCGTCCGTAGTAGCTCTCCAGGAACGATTGACCGAGATACAGCACCGACGTAACCGCCAGATACCAGACGCACGCGACCAACAGGAGCGGGATCACCTGGAAGGTGCGGTTGTAAATCGATTGCACGCTGTACAGAAGATCGCTAAGCGCGATCACGCTCACCAGCGACGTCGCCTTCACCATGTTGATGACCTGACTGCCAGTTGGGGGCACAATAAAACGCATCGCTTGGGGTAGCACGATGCGGCGCAGCGCGCGCAAACGCGTCATGCCAAGGGCCTGGGCCGCCTCGGTCTGTCCGGGGTCGACTCCCATGAGCCCGCCGCGAACGATCTCGGCCATGTACGCGGCCTCGTTCAAACCCAGACCCAGCACGGCCGCCAGCAGTGGGCTAATCAGCGCGTTCGTCTGCCACACGACGAACTCCGGTCCAAAGGGAATGCCGAGCGACAGGCGCGGCATCAACGCCGACAAGTTGTACCAGAAGATCAACTGGACCAGCGCTGGTGTACCACGGAAGAACCACACGTACGCGCCGGCGAGCATCTTCAACAATGTGTTGGATGAAAGGCGACTGACCGCCAGGCACACGCCGAGAATGATGCCTACGCTCATCGCGATGACCGTCAGTCCCAGCGTGGTGAGCAGGCCATTCAGGACCGTCGCGGTGGTGAAGTATTGCCCCACCACCGGCCACTCGAAATTCGGATTGGTGACCAGCATGTGCACCAGCTGCGCGCCCAGAACGAGCACCACGGCCGTCGCCACCCAGCGGCCAGGATGGCGTTCCTTGACCGCGGCGCCGACGTCGACGTCAGCTGGATGCACGGCTCAGATCAGCCCGCGGCGAGGTTCACACCGGGTTTGTCAATCATGTTGCCTTGGAGGCCCCACTTGTCCATGATGGCCTTGTAGGTACCATCGGCGAAGAGCTGCTGCATGGCCGTCAGAATGGGCTGCCGCAGCGGCGAATTGGCCGGCAGGACTGCGCCCTGGAACAGATTATCGAAGCCGTTTTTTTGGCCGGTCGCTGCGAGCTGAAGTTTGCCATTCGACTGCTGCACAAAGTAGCTGAGCGGAGACTGCGAGGAGAAGAACGCGTCGGCGCGACCGGACTGTACCGACAGAATCGACGTCGGTTGGTCCTGATACGACTGAACGTTGACCGCCGCTTTGCCGGCGCTCGTGCAGGTGTCCGACTGCTGCTTGATCACTTTCTCTGCGGAGCCACCCGACTGTACCGCGATGTTGAGTCCGCACGTGTCATCCAGCGAATTAATGTTCTTGGGATTACCCTGCGGCACGGCGAACACCACGAATTCCTGAACCCAATCGATGAAGTCGTGGCCCTGCTCACGATCTGTGAAATCGCCAACCGGTCCGAGAGCCAAATCGTAGCGACCGGCCTGAATGCCGCTCAACTCACCCGCCAGGCTGTCGACACTTGCGTTTTCGATGCTGATGCCGAGAATTTGTCCCAGCGCTGTTGCGAGGTCAGCGGTCGCGCCCTGGAGGGTTTTCCCATCGCCCATGGGGATCTCGTATGGAGGGAATGCACCGGAATCAACGGAGACCAGTTTGCCGGCCTGCTTCACGTTGGCGGGAAGCTGGTCGTAGAGGGTCTGGTCTTTACTGTGCTGCGGTATTGCCGCTGCAGCGGGAGCACCGGAAGTGGACGGGGCGGACGTGGCAGGCGCGGCCGGTTGGGTGGTGGAGCAAGCGGTTGCGAGGATCAGTGTGACGGCAGCGAGCCCTGTTGCGAGTTTCGACAGATAGGTCATTGCTCTCTTACGCGTGGACTGGAACGCGTGACTGGATTGGTAGGACGTGGGGATCGATGCGAAATCGGCGGTTCTCCAGGACGGGCAGTCGCTGGCGCGCCAGCCGCAGGCGATCCGGATCGACGGAGCCCCACAGTAGTTGGGGTTGTTCGCCAAGTCTAGCGACCGCAACTCCGAGTGGGTCCACCAGCATGCTTGCGCCGATGTTGCGAACGCCGCATTCGCCAGCAGCCGCAACGTAGCAGGTGTTATCCAGTGCGCGAGCCGTCACCAATGTCGACCAATGATGCTCTTTCAAGGGTCCGCGCACCCAGGCGGCTGGCAGCGCGATGACTTCCGCGCCAGCATCAGCGAGCAACCGCGCCATCTCGGGAAAGCGCACGTCGTAGCAGGTCATCAACCCAACGGTGAGTCCGGCGCAGTCGAAGACGACCGGCTCATCGTCGCCAGGCGCCACGTGCTCCGATTCCTGCGCATCGAAGGCGTCATACAGGTGGAGCTTGCGATAACGGGCGATCAACTCACCGCCTCGAGCCACCGCAAGCGTGTTGAAGACGCGTCCATCCGGCGCTGGTTCGTGCACTCCCACCACAACTGTGGTTTGCACTGAGCGCGTCGCGCCGACAAGCCCCGAGACGAACGGACCGTCGAGCGGCTGGGCAGCCTGACGGATCTGACCACGATCCTCGGTAAAACGCGCCAGCACGCCCTCCGGGAGTACCAGCAGATCCGCATCGCCGGCGGCGGCCTGGTCGAGGTACTGGAGCGAAGTCCGCAGATTATCCGACCAGTCAGGACTGGCGGCGAATTGACCAAGCGCGATGCGCATATTACGCGGGGACCTCCTCGGGAAAGCTGCTAAACACGTCGGACGGATTGAGGGGACACGGCGCAATACCCTGCGCCTCCAGCTCGGCGCAAAATGCCGAAACCATGCGAGCGTTGGGCTCCAGGCCGTACGGCATCCAATCATCGCCGACGACTTTGATGGTGGTGTCGATGTCGGCGAGAAGCCACGGGGTCGTGTCGAACAAACGCTTACGTTGGGTCCACCAGAGCTGCTTGGAACGCTCGAGCGCATCCAGTACCGCCGCGGGCAGCCAGGGATACGCTTCCACGACTTCACGCTTCAGCGTGACCAGGTGGATGCCCGGCACGAAGCCGACGTCCTGGTAGTACGCGATTTCGGCCGAGCGGTAGTCGGAAATGAGCGGGCGCAAAGGGCTGTCCGGTTGATGGAAGTCCGACGGCATGAACGGCATCATCGCCGCGTCGAGAGTACCGGTGAGCAGGCCCTCGACCAGCGACTCGCCTGGCGGGGCCACGCGGACGTTGGCCGGCAACTGGAGACCAGCCGCGTCATGCGCAACTTCGGCTGCAAATGCTGGGCCAACCGTCCACTGGATGCTGGTCAGATCGACACCCGCGTGGCGCAGCACGGCGCGCGTCCAGGTGTTGCCGGAATCCGGCCAGCCGGTGAGGCCGACGCGCATATTCGACAGGTGCGCGGGGTGGTGGAGTGGACTTTCGCGGCGCACGACGATGCAGCGATGGCGAAAGCCGCGCATCACGAAGGCGGGCAGGCCAACCAGGCGGCGATCGCCGCGGGCGATGCCCAGGACATAGCGCGCAAAGGACGTTTCGCCGCCATCGTAGTCGTTGGAGGTCGCGACGTCTGGGGTGGTGGCGAGCCTGCTGAGCTCCAGTTCAAAGCCGTGCGGCTGGATTTCGCCGAGGGCAAGTGGGGTGAGGTGATCCCAAAAGCGAAGGCCAAGGCGAAGGCGCGGGCGCACTGGGCGAAGTGATACGCGTTTGAGCTTGGATTTGTCAAGCCGTAGGTTGGTACAATAAGCTTTTGTTTCTGAACAAACGAGGTGTGTATACACGGTGGGCAAACCGCACCCTGCGGGGCAGTCCATAGGAGGACCGGTCTCGCGGCGCATCACTCCGTGGGAGGAACGTCTTCTGGCGACGACTCCAGGGGAGGGACACGTCGTGGACAAACCGGTTCGGAGAGGGGTCACTCCGTGAGGGCATCAGGCTCGGAGGGTGAGGTCCCGGACCAGGGGCGGACCGCGCATGGTCAGGGGGTTTGCACGGTCGAGCAGGGGCAGACCGCGCGCGGGGCGGGGGGCGATCGGGCGGCGGGAGGCGATCGTCTGGCAGCGGCAGAAGGGTGTTCGGCCGACTGGCTGGCGGCGCGGGTTGGCGAACCCAGTGCTCGCGGTATTGCCGCTGTTGTGGCTGCGCTCATTCGACGCGGCGACATTGCAACTGGCGTGCGCTTGCCGACAGTGAGAAGTCTGGCCGCGGCGCTCGGGGTGAGCCCGGGCACGGTGGCCGAGGCCTGGTCCATCTTGCGGCGACGCCACGCCATCAGTGGCGCCTCACGGCGCGGCACGCTGGTTATCGGACCGCCAGCTACTCCACGTCCTGCTCGCTTCGAAACAATCGGGCATTTCGGTTCGCGGCTGGCCCTGGATTTGAGCCGTTCCGTTCCTGATCCGCGCTTGCTTCCACCGCTCGAACGTGCGCTGCTGGAGGGCGTGCGCACGCACATGCTCAATGACTACGAGCGGGCCTCCATCACACCGCGCTTGCTGGCGGCGGTCGCGCCGACCTGGCCGTTTCAGCCGGCCGACTGGCTGGCGGTCAACGGCGGCTTCGAGGGCTTGCTGCTGGCAGCCCAGGCGAGCATTGCGGCGGGCGATCGGGTCGCCATCGAAAATCCAACGGCGCCGCGGCTGCTGGACATTCTGGAGTCACTCGGCGCCCGCGTCCTGGCGGTGGAATGCGATGCGGAAGGTCCGCTGCCCGCCAGTCTCGCCGCTGCGCTAGAGCGCGACCCCGTCGTGTTCATGTACCAGCCACGCGCGCAGTCGCCGGCCGGGCACCGAGTCAGTCCAGCGCGCAGCACGCAACTAACGGCCGCGCTCGAAATGGCACCTGAGGTGCTGGTGGTGGAGGATGACGGTGTTGGCGACGTATCGCTCTCGAAAGCGTGCAGCCTCGGCGAGCATCTGCCGGACCGCACCGTCCTGGTGCGTTCGTACTCCAAGTCGCACGGCCCGGACCTACGCCTGGCGGTGGTGGGCGGCAGTGCCGAGGTGGTCGACCGGATGCGCGCATTGCGTTTGTTCGGCGCGGGTTGGAGCAGCCGCATCCTCCAGGACGCGCTCGCGTTCTTGTTGGAGGACATCGATGCGCGCCGCCGTGTGGATGATGCCCGAGGCATCTACGCCGAACGCCGCGAAGCGCTGGCGGCTGCGCTGCGCGAGCATGGCATTCAGAGTCCGAATCGCGACGGGATGAGCCTGTGGCTGCCGGTGGCCGACGAGCGGTCGGCGCTGGTTACGCTGGCGGCACATGGCATTGCCGTGAGCCCGGGCAGTCGCTACTTTAGCGGCGCAGCACCAGGCGCGCACATCCGCGTTTCGACCGGAATCGCACCCGCGGACGATCAGGATTGGCGCGGGGTCGCCGAGGTGCTCGCAACGGCGGCGGGCGCGTAGTCGGGCATCACCACTTCGGCGAACAGCCGCATGGACTCCAGGCTTTCGTCGAAGGTCAGGTCGCCCCATTGGAATGCGGGCGCGAAATAGAAGCTTGGGCGGTCGGCAAGTCGCTGCAAACATTGCCCGACGAAATCGGCAACCATGCGCGGGGTGCCGATCAACAGACGGGTATTTTCAGCCAGCACGGCGTCGAAGTCCTCGTTCGCGCGAGCGGTACCGCCGGTGGACATGCGCACCGGTGTGGCGCCCCAGTTGCGTTGAAATACCGGCCATGCGCGACGCGCAAGCGACATGGCCTCTTCCATCGACGCGCGGATCACCACGTGTTTGGTGATCCCCGCAAGTGGCGCGGGCACGTTCGGGTTCAGGAGATCCGTTGACTCGCGATGCTCATCCAGGAGAGTCCAGTAGCGGTCCACGTCGTCGGGCGTGCGACTGAGAAAGTTCAGTCGGTGTGCGCCGGCGAATTCCACGCCACCGGCGTACCACAGCGGCGGATACGGCTTCTGTAGCGGCAGCAGATCGAGTGGCGCATCGGGAATTGAGTAAAAGCGACCCTTGTGCGCGGCGTTCCCGGTTGTCAGGGCTTGAATGAGGATCTGGAGTACTTCATCATGGCGTTGGCGCGCTTCGTCGGGATCGATGCCGAACCACGCGTGCTCGATGCTACGAATGCCACGCCCGACGCCTACCTCCAGCCGGCCGCCTGAGAGATTGTCCAGCATCGCGATTTCCTGCGCGAGACGGACCGGGTGATACAGCGGCAGGATGTGAACCATGGTGCCAATGTGTAGTCGCTGAGTCGCCTGCGCCAGCGCGGCGAGAAAAATGGCAGGCGAAGGCGCCAGATCCAACGGCGACAGGTGGTGCTCAGCCAGGTGGTATGCGTAGAAGTTCAAACGCTCGGCTTCTTGCAACAGCGCGATCTTCTGCTGGTACTGCTCATGCACGCTCAGCCCAGGGCGTCGTTCAAAGTGGTCCCAGATGCCGAACCTGATCAACTTGCCACTCCGCATCTCGGGGAGGATATCCTGGCAGCCTCGGGGCTTTCTCTCAACTCATGATGCCGCACAGTCAGTTGCACGGGCGACTCAGCCGCGCCAGGATGCTGCGGCTCCTGGGGGGCGGCGTGCTCGGCGCGCCTTCTCTGCTTGCGGCATGTACTTCGCCCGCGCCGTCCGCCCCGACGCTCGTGGCGCCACCCGCACGCACCCCACCCGCGCCGACCTCGGTCGCAACTCCAGTCGCGGCGCAGGCGGCGTCTGGCACCACCATCGGCGGCGTCAGACTGCCGACGTACATCCCCGCCAAAGGTCCCAAGCCCGATTTGCCGAGCACTGGACCCGGCGTCGACGATGCCTATCTGAGCTTTCCCAAAGCTTCGCTCTACAAATCCGTGCAGCAACCCCCGGGCAAGGCAAGCGAAGTGAGTGTCCTCACCCTCAGCTACTACCCGCCTTTCACGGCGCTGGAGGACAACCCCGCGCTCCAGCAAATCAACAGGGAGCTCAATGTCACACTCAAGCTGAACATGGTTGCTCCGACGGACTACCTGACTCGCTTCAACACCACAATTGCTGGCGGCAGTGGCAACCTGCCCGACCTGATGATGCTGCCGGTCATTCCGAACGCGGCCGAATTCTTGCAGTCGCAGTGTGCGGATCTGACGCAGTATCTCAGCGGTGACGCGGTCAAGGATTATCCCAACCTCGCCAACCTGCCGACGCTGTCGTGGAAGAGCACGGTTTACAACGGCGCGATTATGGGTGTGCCTCCGCCGCGTTCGGCTCCGTCCAGCGTGCTGTACGTCAACAAGACGCGATACGACCAGGAGATTGGCAGTTCGCTGCCCAAGAATTCGGACGATTGGAAGCGCATCCTGGTGCAGCTCACGAACCCGCAGGCTGGCCACTGGGGCATCGCCGCGGGCGGTGCCGGCTTCGGCTTTGGAGTCGGCGCGGCATGGTATCCGGGCATGTTTGGCGCTCCGAACACCTGGCAGCTCGAGGCTGGTGGCAAACTGACCCACGCCCGCGAGACAGATCAGTTCAAGGCGGCCGTCGGGTACGTGCGGGATCTGTTCGCGGCGGGTGTCTACCATCCGAACTCCGGTAATTACGGCGCGCTAGCCATCAAAGACGATCATGTCGCGGGCAAGTTCGCCTTCGCCGAGAGCACGTGGACCGCCACGTATCCGGACTTCTGGCACCGCGGCGCGGCGCTCAACCCACCGGTACAAATGCGGATCATGCAACCGTTTACGCATGACGGCGCGGGTAAAGTTGCGTATTATCTGAGCCCGGCGGTGCAGATTGGTTATCCGCTGCTTGGCATCACCGTCATGAAGAAGGCACCTCCGGACCGAATCAAGGAGCTGCTCGGGGTGTTGGACTTCCTGGCGGCACCGTTTGGGAGTCAAGAAGCGTTGCTGATCGACTACGGCGTGGAGGGACCCGACTATGCGTTTGACCAACGTGGAAATCCGGTTCCGACACAGCGCGGTCCGGCGGACTCCACGTACATTGAATGGAACCTGGTCATGCAGCACCTGCCGGTGCTGTACGATTCTGCATACCCGGAGTTCGCCAGCACCGCGCAGAGTGACGAGCAGATGTTGCTGAGTAATTCGATTCAAAATCCAACGCTCGGGTACTACTCCGCAACGAATATCAAACAGGGTGCGACGCTGGACCAGGCTTTCAACGACGGCGTGACCGACGTGGTCACGGGGCGTCGGCCTCTCGGTGATTTCGACCAGATCGTGAAGGACTGGCTCGCCAACGGTGGGGAGCAAATCCGCGCGGAATATCAACAATCAATGGCGGCCACCGGCTGAACGCCGGGAGCAAGGAGAGAATCCGCGTGGAGCAAGACGTTGCATTGAATGCGCCGGCGCTAGCCGGCGTTCGGGTCATCGACCTGACACAGTTCGAAGCCGGCACCTCATGTACCGAGACGCTTGCCTGGCTGGGCGCGGACGTGATCAAGGTCGAGCAGCCCGGCAGTGGTGATCAGGGGCGCCAGCTCTCGGCGGACCAGCCCGGTGCGGACTCCTACTACTTCATGCTGCTGAATGCGAACAAGCGCAGCGTCACCTGCAACCTGAAGGAAGAGCGCGGCAAGACGCTCCTGCGGCGGCTCATCGAACATGGCGACGTGTTCATTGAGAACTTCGCACCCGGAGCGATCGAGCGACTCGGATTCAGTTACGACGAAGTGGCCCGCATCAATCCGCGCATCATCTACGCGCAAATCAAGGGCTTCCCTACGGAAGGTCCGTATGGGCAGTTTCTGTCATTCGACATGATCGCGCAGGCGGCCGGCGGCGCATTCAGTCTTACCGGTGAGCCCGATGGACCTCCGCTGAAACCCGGGCCCAATGTGGGCGACACCGGCACCGGTCTGCACGCCGCGATCGGCATTCTGGCGGCGCTGTACCAGCGTCAGCGAAGCGGCCACGGGCAACACATCGAAGTTGCGATGCAGGAAGCCGTGATCAATTATACGCGCGTCTCGTACATGAGCCAGCCGGTGACGGGTCGTCCTCCCGAACGCCGGGGGAGCGGCGTCGCACGCGGCGTCGCTGCGCCAAGCGGAGTCTTTCGGTGCAAAGGCGACGGACCGAACGACTACTGCTATATTCACGCCTCACGCGGTGGTGGCGGCGGCCACTTCCAGCGTTTGCTGCGCACGATTGGTCGGGAGGATCTCTTGACCGATGCGCGCTTTGAAACCAGCGAGAGCCGCACCGAGCACGCCGCGGAGCTGCACGCGATCATCGAGGAGTGGACACGTCAGCGAGCCAAACGCGAAGTCATGCAAACCCTGGGTGGCGCGGGGGTTCCGACCGGCGCGGTCTACGATACGGTCGAGCTGCAGAATGATCCGTTCTTGCGCTCACGCGGAACGTTTGGCACGGTTCAGCACCCGGTGCGTGGCGAGTTCACCATGCCAGGGTGGCCGGTGAAAATGTCGGATTCGACGGTGGCGTTGCACAGTGCGCCGCTGCTGGGGCAGGACAACGCGGACGTCTACGGCGAGCTGCTCGGGTGTACGGAGGAGCAGCTCGCTGAGCTACGTGAGGCGCACATCATCTAGGGTTTTCGGTGCCGGCTGATACAGGGGTGCGGCCAGGGTTCGCACGCCTGGTGACCGCGCAATTTTGGTCACTACGTCGAGACGGCGCCCGGGTCCGCTGGTGTGCGCTGCCTCCCAGCACGGGACCGAGAACGAGGCCCAAGCCCTCCATGGCGAACCAGCAGGCGTCTGTCAACGCGAACCACACGGGCATTGTGCGGGGCAGGGCAAATCCAGGCCATGCCGACCGCGGTCGTGGTACTATTTCGGCAGACACCGAAATAGTCTCCAATGCGTGGCCCTGAATGACCGTCAACTCCGTCTTCCGTGCGCTCAGCGATCCAACCCGCCGTGAGATTTTGCACTTGTTGCGCGATGGCGATCTCACCGCGGGTCAGCTCGCCGAGCGATTCGCACGGTCTCGCTCCACGCTTTCGGAGCATTGCGGTGTCCTCAAAGACGCCGGCCTGGTGGTCACCGAGCGCCAGGGCAACGTGATCGTCTACAGCTTGAACGTCTCAGCGGTCGAGGAAGCGGTCGGCACCATGATGGGCCTGTTGCACGTCGGCGAGGATCAGTTCAAGTCCGAGAAGGAACTGGGAGGACAGGCATGCGATTAGTCTGGCGTACCGAATGGCCCCACTGGCTGCTTATGGCGGTGTTGCTCATTGTGCTGCTCTGGACACCAGAGCAAGTCATTCCGATCCACTGGAACCTGGCCGGCCGTGCGGACGGTTTCGGGAGCAAGTGGGTCGCATTTGTCTTCGTAGTTGGCATGTACGCGCTGTTTCTCGTGCTGCCGCGATTCGATCCAAGTCGGGCGAATTACGCCCAGTTCGCGGGCGCCTACAACTTGGTGCGGTTTGCGTTGCTGGTGATGCTCGTAGTCCTCCTGGGTGGCGGGGCGTTGGGACTCCAGTCAGCCGGACTGTTGTATCTCCTGGTGGGTGGTTTGCTGGTGGTCACCGGCAGCGTGCTCGGCAAACTGCGCCCCAACTGGTTTTGCGGTGTGCGCACTCCCTGGACACTGTCCAGCAAGCGCTCCTGGGTGAAGACGCACCGGCTCGGCGGCTGGCTGATGATCGCGCTTGGCCTGGCAGAGATCGCTGCCGGCGCACTGGATCCCAGCAGCGGCGGACAGATCTTGCTCGTCGGTGGCGGCGGCGTGGTGGTGGTGACGGTGGCCTATTCCTACATCGTGTGGCGAGATGATCCTGACCGTCAGTCCGCCGTTAGCACACGTCCGGCGGACTGAACGTCGAGTCGCGTGAGAATGACGAGTTAGTCACTGCTCCATGGACCCGCCGCTCCGAAATGGTCGAGGAAGGCGACTTCGCGCAATGGCTTGCGTTGAGCAGGTCCGAACTTCCCTTCAGGCCAACCTATGGGAATGCAACAGGATGCGTCCATGCCATCGGGTATTCCGAGCAACCGGTGGACGTCTGCCTCGTGGATACCGCCAATCGACGTGATGGTACTGCCGATGCCGAGCGCACGCGCAGCCAGCATCAAGTTCTGGCAGGCAGCCGCAATGTCTGCTCCCTTGTACTCCGCGATTACGAAAAGCAGGACCGGCGCCCGAGCATAGTTTTCGGGGTTCGTGCTGAAGTGGAGGGCTGCCTGCCCGGAACTATCGTCTTTCGGAATAGCTTCGGGTCCTGAGAATCCGCGCTCCCGGCGACGCGCCCAGTACGCGTCGACGTACCACTCTGCAAGCTGATCTTTGAGCTTTTGATCGCGCACCACCAGGAAGCGCCAAGGTTGCCGGTTGCCGCCGCTGGGTGCACGCGCGGCCGCCGCGAGCAGGATCTCGAGATCCGCATCGTCGATGGGATCCGGCTTCAATCGGCGTATTGCGCGCTGGGTGAAGATCGCTTCGCCCACAGGCATTCTCAGGCGGTCGGCTGCTCGCATGCGTTGCTGATTCTAGGGAACCTGCACGCGTTGGGAGCCGGCCGCCGTGAGACGGGGCCTGGCTGGCTCGACCGCCCACCGCGCAGTAGGTGATGATCTCTTTGTCTGGTGAAGACGCCATGGGTGGGTGGTCACCTGTGCCTGAGTCTAGGGTCCATCCTGTCGCGTAGCCAATCGCCGAGGTAATTCACTGAGAGCACCAGCAAACCGATGGCCAGACCTGGGAAAAACGAGATCCACCAGGCGGTGTCAATGAGATTTCTGCCATCCGAGACCAGCGATCCCCAGGACGGAGTTGGCGGAGGGACGCCGGCTCCCAGGAAGCCCAACGCCGCTTCTGACAGCACGATCAAGCCGACCTGCAGCGTAATCATCACCACCCAGATATCCAGCAAATTGGGGAACAAATGCATCGCCATGACCCTGGCTGGCGAGCAGCCGATCACGCGCGCGCCGACAATGAACTCCAGCTGTCGCAGGTGCAGGACTTCGCCTCGGACGATTCGAGCGTAGTTGGCCCAGCTCAGTACAGACAGCGCGAGGATCACGGTGGTGACGCCCGGGCCGAGGCTGACCGCGAATAGCAGCGCAATCAACACTGCCGGAAATGCAATGCTGCCATCCGCGACGCGCATGAGAACTGAATCCGTGCGTCCGCCAATGTAGCCGGATGCCAACCCGATCAGCAGCCCGACCAGACTCGACACCACCACGACGGCGCCCGTCACGCTCAGCGACACCCGCGAGCCCCAGATCAATCGACTGAGGACGTCGCGACCCAGATTGTCTGTGCCGAGCAGGTGTGCCAATGACCCGCCTTCGACAAAGATCGGGGGCTTGAGCTTTTGCGGCAACGCAATCTGAGTGGGATCGTAGGGCGAAAGCTGCGGGGCGAAGAGCGCGAAGAGCACAAATAGACCAATAATCGCCGTCGGCAGGATGGGAATTTTGCGCGACACCGTCCACGCGCGAGCAAGGCGATACTTGAGACCACTCTGCGCCGCGAACCTCGCGCCACTGACGGGATAGTGTGTGGCGACCGGGTAGACCACGGTTATGTGCCTCCGCGCGCCTCAGTACGTGATCCGCGGATCGACATAGGCGTAGAGTACGTCGACCAGGAGATTGGCGCCGATGGTCAGGACAGCTACAAGCAGCACGGTCCCCTGGATCAGCGGGTAGTCCCGCGCCAGCATCGCCTGATAGGCTAGTAAGCCGAGTCCGGGCCACGAGAACACCGTCTCGACGAGGACCGCTCCGGTTATTGCGAAGGCAAGGGTCAGCCCAAACGAGGTGAGTTGCGGCGACAGCGCATTTCGCACGGCGTGGCGCCACACCACCGCCGTTTCCGAGAGGCCCTTGGCTCGCGCCTGTTTGACGTACTCGGTGTTGAGAATTTCCAGGAGCGACGACCGCATCAACCGCATCCGCATCGGCAGCGCGAAGAAGGTGAGCACGGCGATCGGGAGAATGTAGTGATCGGGTGAACCCATGCCCGAGGTAGGCAGTATCCGCAACAGCACAGAGAACACGAAGATCGCCATGATGGATACCCAAAACGCAGGCATGGATTGGCCCAGAACGGCCACAACTCGCATGGATTTGTCGATCCAGGTATCGCGCTTGACGGCCGCTGCAACCCCCATCGCCATACCCAGGACAGTACTCAGGAACAGCGCCGGTATGCCGATTGCTGCGGAATTAGGAAGTCGTTCTCCGATCAATTGCGCCACGTCACCTCTATCCGCGAGCGATTTCCCGAGGTTTCCGCGCACGGCGTTGGTGATGAATACCCAGTATTGGATGGGTACGGGTTGATCGAGGCCAAGTTGCTGCTTCAAGAGTGCGATGTCTTGAGCCGTAGCTTTATCCGAGGCCAGGAGTACGACTGGATCTCCGCTCGCCCGGGCCATCAGAAAAACCACCATCGAGATCACGAGAATTGTCACGATGGATTGGATAACGCGCGTCAGCAAGAAGCGCCCCATCAACCCTCCCCGAACCCTATCGGTGCTGAACTCCGGATAGCCCCATGATCAACGCATCGGCCAAATAATCCAGTCCAGTCCATTCGCCGACCTTGTCGCTGACGGCGTACTGGTCGAACACGCGGCAGATTCCCTCGATCGAGTGCAGTGAAAATGCCTTCTGCTGGACCTGATGCCACATGTCCAGTCGCTTGTTCGAGTCCAGCTGGGCGATCATGTCGAAGAACATTTTATCGAGGTCCGGATCGTGCGCCGACTGGTTGACGCCCTGCGACGTCATGTTGTTCTGCTGGGCAGGCATGCTGTTACCGGCGGCACCACCGCCGATACCAATCCACGTCGCGATGCCACCCATCATCTTCGGATCTGGAGCCACCCAGCCATTGCGCATGGCCGTGAAATCCATCGGCACCAACTGCGTCTGAATTCCAACACCCTGCCAGTAGCCTGCGATCACCTGGAGGAAGTCAGGCTCCCACCCGACCTGGGACACGGTGAAGATGTTGATCGTTGGGTCCTTGAACTTTCCTGGATAGCCGGCATCTTGCAAGAGCTGCTTGGCCCGATCGGTGTCGTACGGCGTGCTGTACCAGACGTCGTCGAATCCGTAATGAAGTTCCGTTATTGCGAAATTGCCAGCGCCCGGTTTGGCGAAGCCCTTGAAGAACGAATCGCACAGTTCCTGGCGATTGATCGCGATGTCCATCGCCTCGCGCACGCGTTGATCCGACGTCGGGCCCGGCTGCATCCAGTAGCCGATCAAAAACAGCGCGGGTAGGGTCGAGGCGCGTGTCTGACGGAGCTGGAAGTTTTGATCGCGCAGCGAGATGGCATTATCCCAGTTCACGCCCACGATGTCAGCCTCGCCGCGCTTGAGCATCGCGATTCTGGTCGACTCTTCAGGCGTGTTGAACAACACCAGGTTGTCCCACACCGGTTTGTTATTCGACTGCCCCCAGTACTCTTTGTTCGCGGCGAGCTCCGCGCTGGTGCCCGGGCTGAACTTGGTCAGCTTCCAGGGTCCTGTCCCAACTGGCTGCTTTGAGAACGTGTCGAGACCCACCTGGTCGAAATACTTCTTGGGATGAATCCACGTCCCGGCAATTGCGTCGGGATAGAACAGGTACGGCGGATTCTTGGACTGGACCTTGACGGTATATTTGTCGACCGCATCGACCTGATTGACCGTCTGGCGGTGCATTGGCGACCAGGCGCTGGTTGACGCGTCGGACACATATCGTTCAATGCTAAACTTGACATCATCGGAGGTGAGCTCGTCACCATTGGTGAAGGTCACGCCCTTGCGGATGTTGAAGGTCCAGGTCAGGCCATCCGGACTCATGTCCCAGCTTTCCGCCAGCCAGGGGGTGAGATTGCCTTTTTCGTCGTACTGCAGCAGCGGCTCGTAGATCAGAGGCACGACGTTGAGATTGGGCGCAGCCAGAATGGTGTCCAGGTTCTCGGTCGCGAGATCGGCGAGAGCGACATTCAGCGTGCCACCTGTCTTGGCCCCGGATGCAGCAGCCGGCGCCGTCGTGGCGGCAGCTGCGGTGGTTGGTTGGGCCGCGGGTGCAGCAGCCGGCGCCGTCGTGGCGGCAGCTGCGGTGGTCGGCTTGGCCGCGGGTGCAGCAGCGGGCGCGCTCGTCGCGGCCGGCGCAGTTGGCGGCGGCGCAGGTGCCGGGGCTGGCGCGCTGCACGCCGCCAGGATGGCCATGCTCCCACCCGAGGCCATGAGTCGCAAGGCCGTTCGGCGGCTGATGCCTGCGTTCAGGAGGGAATGCGCACGATCCATGTTTGACATTGGATAGATACCTCTCCTCAGGAGCCCTAATTCCCCACGCTCCATGCTATAGGAAATCGTATCTTACGCTCATGAAGACCCGCGCGGCTGTCCACGTCGAGTTTCAGAAACCCCTCGTCGTCGAAGAGATCGAGCTTCCCGAGCCTGGTCCGACCCAACTGTTGATCAAGCAGTTCGCCTCGGGCATCTGTCACTCGCAGCTCCACTCGCTGCACAACCCCAAAACGCTGACCCCGCGTTTGATGGGTCACGAGTCGACTGGCGTCGTGGTCGAGGCTGGTGCCGACGTCACACATGTGAAGGAAGGCGACCACGTCATGGTGACGTTCCTGCCGCGCAGCACCCAACCCGGCGCCAGGCTCCCGATACCTGTGCTCAAGTGGCGCGACCAGGAGATTCAGAGCCATGGCAACAACAGCACCTGGTCGGAAATGATCGTCGCGGACGCCAGCTTCGTGGTGCCGCTCGACAAGTCCGCACCAACTGACGTCACAGCGGTAATTGGCTGCGCGGTAATGACGGGCTGTGGCGCCGTGATCAACACCGCACGTGTACAGGTTGGCGACTCCGTCGTGGTGATCGGGGTCGGTGGCGTGGGTCTGGCATCCGTGCAAGCCGCTGCCAACGTGAACGCCTACCCGATCATCGCGGTGGATGTCGACGACAGCAAACTCGAATACGCCCGCCGATTCGGGGCGACCCACGGAATCAACTCGCGGACGCAGGATGCCGTCGCGCGCGTGCTCGAGATTACGGGCCACGGGGTGGATTTTGCATTCGATGCCATCGGACGTCAGTCCACAATCGACACCTTGCTGAAGTACGTGCGCCCGGGGGTCGCCGGCTACCGCCCGGAGGGCGGCACCGCGGTGCTGATTGGCGTTCCGCGTCCGGAGGCCACGCTGAATGTGATGGACGCGCTGCTGCCTGGGTCCAAGACGTTCAAAGGCACCAATGGTGGTTCACCGCGACCCGACCACGACCTGCCGATGTACGTCCGTTGGTTCCAGGAAGGCAAACTGCCGCTGGACCTGCTGGTCAGCCGGCGTTACCGGCTGGACCAGATCAACGACGGCATCGGCGCCCTGGAGCGTGGTGAAATCCTGGGTCGCGCGATCATCGAGTTCTGAACTGACGGGCGCCGTGAATTCACCACGAACCGGTACGCTCGTAGAGCATGACAACGGTGAATTCGGTCCTCGGTCCGCTCGAGGTTGCGGATCTCGGCTTCACCCTTACCCACGAGCACCTGTTCACGGCATCCGCCGGAATTCAACGCACGTATCCAGAGTTGTTCGGCGATTTCCAGGTCCTCACCAACGAGGTCGTCTCGGCGCTCAGCGAAGCCCGCGATGGTGGAGTCCGAACCATCATCGAAGTCTCGACTCTGGATCTTGGCCGCGATATCCGCTTTCTCGCAGACATGGCTGCCAGAACTGGCGTCAACATTATCGCCGCGACCGGTATCTGGCGGGACATCCCCCGTTCGCTATGGAATCGCACGCCAGACGAAATCGCGCCGCTATTCGTGCGCGAAATCGAGCAAGGTATCGAGGGGACTGGTGTTCGAGCTGGAATCATCAAGGTTGCCAACGATGCGGAGGGCGTCACACGCGAAGGTGAAATCATTCTGCGCGCCGCTGCGCGCGCGGCGAAGCAGACCGGCGTGCGGATTTCGACGCACAGCTATGCTCCGGGACGCGTCGGAGAGCAGCAGGTCGCGATCTTCGAAGACGAGGGGCTCGACCTGAACCGGGTCTACATCGGCCACAGCAACGACTCGACAGATCTCGAGTATCTGCTTGGTCTCGTAGCCAGAGGTGTCTGGCTAGGCTTCGACCGACATGGGACCGCGTTGCCGATTGGCCCAGATGGAGAAGGTCGAGCACAAACACTTGCGGCGTTGATCAAAGCCGGCGCGGGCAATCGCGTCATGGTTTCGCACGATTGGTCCGTGCTCGGTGTGAGTCGGACCTCGGATCCACGCGCCAGTCGAGGCTACAACTCGGACGGCTGGCTGTACGCGAAGCGCCGACTGTTCCCGCGGTTGCTGGAGCTTGGCATTACTCAGGAGCAGATCGACCAGTTGAATGTCGACAATCCGCGCCATTTCCTGGGAGGCTGACGTGCCATTGATGCTGACCGCCGGAGATTTTGCGCCGCTGCGCGCTGATCCCGCGTACATGCGCGAGGTGCTGGATGCGGTCGAGGCCGCCATCGTGGCACACCACCACGGCACGGTCCGCCAGAGCCGCGTCGTCGACCGTGTGCCTGGCGAGTTCGAGGGGCTGCGAGTAAGCGTGCTCGCGGGCGAGGGACTGCTCAGCGGCATGCGCGTTTTTGGCAATCCACCGCACACCCGCGCGTTTCTGCTGTTCGATGGGACAACGCGCGCGCTGCTCGCGCTCATGGACTACAGTGTTCTCAACTCCATGCGGGTGGGGGCGACCGCTGGCGTCGCTGCGCGTTACCTGGCGCCGCGCGGTGCTACGACGGTTGGCTTGCTCGGTTCGGGCTGGCAGGCGCCGCCGCAACTGTTTGCGTTGCAAGCAGCACTCCCTGCACTTGAACGGGTGCGCGTTTTTAGTCGAACGCGCGAGCACCGTGAGCGGTTTGCAGAGCAGATGTCAAGCCTGCTGGAATTGCCGGTTGATGCCGTGGACTCGGCGGAATCAGCGATCCGTGGGGTTGATGTGGTAGACCTCTGCGCACCCGGTCACTTCGATGTGCGCGAGCCGCTGTTCGAGTCGGAGTGGATCAAGCCGGGGGCGCTGGTGATCTCGATGGCCGGCAACCAGTACCCACCGGATTTCGCAAACGCGGCCTCGCTCGTGGTTGATATTCCGGAGACCGAGGCAACGCTTCCGCTTGGAGCCGTCATTGCACAAGAAGTGGCACCGCGCATGCACTCCGACGACCAGGTGATCTACCGGTTGGAGGGAGGAACAGTCCAGGACCTGTTCGTTGCCACATGGGGATTCAACTGGGCAAAGGCTCGCGGCCTGGGGAAAGACTTCAACCTCAGCGCCGAGTAATCTGATGCCCGGGTAGGTTGAAGCAGCAACACAGCTTCTCACTGCTCGCCATCCGCTGGCGTGGATCATCGAGACCGACGCGCACTGTGTTGGCGTGGTGCGGTTGCACTCGCTGGTGGAGCAGGACCGCCGCGCGCGACTGGCCATAGGCTTGTTTCACCCGGCGCTACTGGGCCACGGTACTGGCACGCTTGCTATCCGGCTGGTGTTGCAACACGCGTTCGACGGCTTGCACTTGCACCGGGTGGACCTGCGCGTGCTGGCCTTCAATGTGCGCGCCATCCGTTGCTATGAGAAATGCGGCTTCGTCCGCGAGGGGCTCGAACGGGCGAAACGGCGTGCACATCAGGGCGTCCACTGGCGGAGGTTGCGCAGGACTTCTTCTTCGGGAAGATTCGAGCGGCGTGACTGTTCGGCGAGGTAGCGGGCCGACCACTCGTCCGTCAGGGCGTCGGCTTGTCTCTGATGGCGCCAGCCCTCTGACAGCACGTGGTTGGGTGTCTGGAGGCCCAGGTGGGTCATGATCTGGTTCGCGGTTAATTGAGGCGATTCGGCAAAGGCCTCGTACCACACCGTCAAAGGAACAATCGCGTGTCGCGCGAAGAACTCTTGCCAGCCCTCGTCCTCCCACGCGGACAGCTGCAGCAGACTGTGAATTGCCTCGAAGTTGAACTCTGGCTCCACCGAGTCGGCGGGGGTGTCTGTGCTGCGCCACCGCTTCGTCTCCAGGGCGCGGTAGTAGGAAATCGCCTGGCGCACGCGGTCGCTGCGTCGCAGCCAGATGTAGTGGAGGTTGGGAAACGTTGCCTCCAGCACGCGTCTCGGCGACGAATCTGGCCCCCGCAGCGCACTTGTCGGCGACGGACCGGGCACCTCCAGCACGTTTGTCGGCGATGAACCTGGTATCTCACGCATTGATTCGAGCTCGGCCACCAATTCCTTGACCTGGTCCCACATCAGTTTCGAGCCAAACACGCCATTCGGCGTGGTGCCTTCTTGCAGCACACGTCCAATGAAGCTCGGAAAGTCGTTCACGCCCCAACGCTCGTACCAGTACGAACGCTGCCAGAAGTACTCTTCCGGATGACCTGCTACGCCGGTACGGTCCAGCACTTCACACAGGAAGTTGCTGCCCGTGCGCGGCGTCGCGCTGATCACGTAGGACCGGGTTATGGATGCTGTGCTCCCCACTTCCGCTCCAGGTCTGCTACGTCGCCGTAAATCCGCCAGAGCGGGCCATACCAGTGCGTCCACTGCGCATCCGTCGAGTCAACCCATTGACTGGTCGAGCCCACCGCACGTGGCAGGCGGCGCATCTCAGGGTCAGTAATCCGCTCCAGCTCGCCGAGGTCGTCACGGAACACCGGAGCTTTCGTCACAGCATGACCTGTGGGCCCAGTCGTGGTCTCTGGATTGGGGCGTATCGAAGCCGAGAACTTCCCGAACCGGTGCCGAGCCTGGCAGCGGCGTAGCGCAAATTCGGGAAGTGGCTCCAGGATTGGAGCTACCGCTTCGCTGAAGAAGTGTTGGCAGAGCACACGCCCAGGGATGAAATCAGGAAGTTGTGGCACGCTCAGCAGTCTCGCCGACGGGAATTTCCCATAGCGTACGGAACACGCGGTCCTCGGCGGAAGGCGGGTACGATTCGCGTGTGGCAATGACCTGGGCGGATTGGCACAAGGCATACGATGATCCGAGTTCCGCACTGAGCGCACGGCTGCGCGTCGTGCAGCGAGAGCTTCGCCAGGCGATCGATCGCTGTCCGGCCGGGCGAGTGCGGCTCGTCAGTGTGTGCGCTGGCCAGGGACATGACGTGATCGGCGCGTTGCAAGGTCACCCTCGCTGCAACGACGTCAATGCCACACTGATCGAGGTCGATGACGACAACGTCCGCGCCGCGCGGGAGCGAATCGCCGCCGCCGGACTCGCCAACGTCCGTGTCATTGGAGAGGACGCTTCCCTGACGGACGTGTACGACGGACTGGTGCCAGCCGACATCATCCTGGTGTGTGGCCTCTTTGGCAACCTCTCCGACGAGGACATTCACCGCACCATCAAGCATCTGCCGATGCTGTGCGCCGCAGGAGCCAGCGTGCTGTGGACGCGTGGTGGCTTCCTCGCCGATCACATTCGAGCATGGTTTGTTCAGGCGGGATTCGCGGAAGTCTCATACACAGAGCTGCCGTCGCACAGTATCGGAGCGAACCGATTTGTCGGCACGCCGAGGCAACTGGAGTCCGGAGTCCGTCTCTTTACCTTCAAGGAATCATGGACGCTTCGGGCGACAGAGGACAGCCTGGATATCCGAGGCCTCCGGCTGCACTACCGAGCGTGGGGCAATCCTGACGGACCGGTGCTGGTACTGCTGCATGGGCTGCGGGGCTCGGCGGAGGTGTGGTGGAGTCTGGCAGCCGCGCTGGATACATGGCACCTCATTGCGCTCGACCAGCGCGGTCGCGGCGCCAGCGATTGGGCGCCGGACGCGGACTACTCGCATGTAGCCTGTCTGCTGGACCTGGAGGAATTCGTCGACAAACTCCAGCTTGAGCGCTTTGCGCTGCTCGGGCATTCGGCAGGTGGCGCGGTCGCGCTTGGCTACACGCTCAAGCATCCGGAGCGGGTCGACGCGCTCGTGCTCGAAGATATCGGGCCGCTCGCGGACGGCCAATCTCGTTGGACCAACGTGCGACAAGAACTGGCGCAGCTCCCGCTGACGTTCGCTTCATGGGACGCCACTTTCGCGTACCAGCGTGAGCGCAATCCGCGTCTTTCGGAGCAGCGACTCAAGAACAGCTTGCGGTATTTCTTTCGCGAGCTACCCGGCGGAAGCATCACCTGGAAGTACGACCTGGCCGGTCTCCTGCGTTTCGATCCCGCACGAAACAGCGGCTTCGATCCGTGGTCTGAGATGGGCCGCGTTCGCTGTCCGATGCTGCTGATACGCGGCGGCCGCTCGAAGGTCGTCTCCGATGAGGCCGTCGCTACGATGCGCAGAGCCAATCCGCACCTGCAATGTATCGAGATTCCAGACGCCGGGCATAACGTTCACCTGGAGAATGCAGCAGCGTTCAACCGCGAGCTCGCGGAGTTCCTGGCCGAACACCGCCGGGATTGAATTGCCGCACCAATTTCGGGATGTGAGGCTCAGCGCGGACTCGAGCTCTGCACGCGGCTCACGACGTACGGCAGGTGGTCCTGCGCATAGTGATTGAGCAGCAGGTCGTCGCCGAAGTCGTTGTCGGGATCGCGCCAAACCGTGTGGATGTGGTTCGCTTCACCGGGTAATCCGGCACCCACCTGCGCATTTTCGAACTCCACCAGGAAGCTCGGACCCTGCACACGATAATAGTGTGGTTTGCCGCGTTCGGGATGCCCCGCCCAGGCGAATGTGAACTGTTCGAAACCCGCACGTTGCATGCGCTCCAGGTGCAGCCGCGCGGGCTCCTCCGGCAGGCGTTCTACGTAGCCAGCAATGATGTCTCTGAACAACGACATCTGTCGCGTCGTCATCGTCGCACCCGGAATGCCTTTCGCCTGGTTGCGGATCCACTTCAGCATCTCACGGTCCTCGTCCGAGATGACGTAGTGGTCGAATCCAAGCTCATGATCGCCGGGCAGTTCTTCGTCGCCCAGTTTCTTGACGACTCGTGTAACGAAATCCGGTGGCGCGACATCGTGGATGATTGCCTGCTGGCGCTGCGCGGAGTCCAGCGCATCGAGCAGGAGAAACCCGCGATCCTCGTCGTCGATCATCGGTCGGAACACACCGAACTGCGCAGGCTCGGACCCAAACAGCAGCGGTGTAGGGGCGACGTAGGTGCCGTCCACGATCGTGAAGTTCACCGCCACGTGATGACCGACCATGCGCCAGGCCCACGTTTGCTCCGCATGCGGCTCGCCGAAAAAGCTGAACTGGTACTTGCCTGCATGCCTGAATTCGGCGGCAGCGAGGCCTGCGCGCGGGGCATTCAGCTCGCGCAGCACGTTTTCGAACGACATGATCGAAAGCGCTTTGGTGTAGCCCGGCAGACTGAGCGCGCTCGCCAGCAGTTGTTGCGCCAGCACCTGCTGGCGATCTGTCATTTCGCGGAGCGGCAGGCCACGCGGACGATATTTGGGGATGAAGTCCCAATCACGCCGCTCTTCTTCATCCTCAAATGGAAACAGCGCCTTCCTTAGTTGTTCACCGTTGAGATTGCTGAGCAGCGCATCGGCCGCGGTGCGCATGCGATTGGCGTACGCGCGCATGTCGATGCGTAAGTCGAGCGCGGTCACATGGTCAGCGAGCATCAATCAGGGGCTCCCACTTTTTCCCGAATGTTTGGCCAACTTTGCGGAAATGCTACCGCGCACGAAGGCCGCCGCCGCCGCGCCCACAGCCACGACGGTTTGCGCTGCCGCGAGGTCCGCTACACGGTGATGGCGGTGTGGGAACTCGGCGAGCACCGCTACGTTTTTATCGAGGGACGCCCCGAACATGCTGGGCACGCCAGGCATCTCCTGTTTGTGGAGGACCTCGATGCCCGCGTCGCGCGCATCGCTGCCAGCGGACTCGAGCCCGCGGCGCGCGAAACCTACCCGAACGGTGTTTGCAAGGTCGCCTATCGCGATGCTGATGGCAACGAGTTCGGCTTCGGCGGCGCGACAAGTTCGTTGCCAGACGCAGTAACCAACCCCGGGTAACGGGTGAGGCCAGTGACCGGTGAGACCAGTGACGCAGTGACGCCACAGGCCTGGACGCGGCGTTCGTGCGCCGCGAACTAGGACGGGCGTCCGAGGCCTTCTACGAGTTGGTGGAGGCCGGCGCGGATCTGGTCTTGAGTGTAGTGGCGCTCCTGGCGTTGGAAGACGTACAGGTCCACGTTCACGGCGGACAGAATGACATCGGCGACGTAGACCGCGTCGTCGATGCGGACCTCGTCGTTGGCAATTGCCTGGTGCAGCAGATACGCCACCACGCCGTGGAGCCAGCGGTAGATCGGCCCGCACCGACCTGAGCCGCGCCGCGCGCCAATCGACTGGTCGGCAATGACGCCGAGCCAGGGCGTGTGTTCCTCGGTCCACTGGATCAAGCGGTCGAGGAACGCGTGGAGCTGTCCGATCGCCGAGCGAGAGGCGGAGGTCGCGGCGATCTCGTCCAGCGCTGCGCGCTCGAACTCGACGAAGCACGCATCCATGAGCGCGACGCACAAGGCCGCCTTGTCGGCGTAGCGCCGATACAGCGTTCCCTTGCCGACCCCCGCGGCGCGGGCGATCTCGTCCATGGTGACCTGCTCGACGCCACGCGCGTCGAACAGCTGTCTGGCCGCGGCCAGGATGTGCTGCCGGTTGGCCGCGGCGTCCGCCCGCTCATGCGTCTGACAGGCCAGGTCAGTAAGGCTCGGACAAGCAGCCTGGGCGGTCACGTCCGGCGAGTGTAGCACAGTTCCCTTGACAACTGGACTATCGTCCGGTTACGCTGTGCACGTAAGTGGACCACGGTCCGCATCTGCTCTACTCGGAAGGGTTGCTCTTATGGATACAGCGCTTTTGCTCCTTCGTCTGGTTGTCGGTTTGTATGTGGCGGCGCACGGTGCGCAGAAGCTGTTCGGCTGGTTTGAGGGACACGGCTTCTCCGCCTCACAGGGCTTCATCGGCAGCATGCTCGGCTATCGACCAGCGTGGTTGTGGACGCTGGCTGTGGGTCTGGCAGAGTTCGGCGGCGGTTTGCTGCTCGCGCTGGGTCTGCTGTCGCCCGTCGCAGCGATCGGCGTGGGTGCCGCGATGCTCTCCGCAACGCTGGTCCCGCACTGGTCGAAGGGGCCGTTCAGCAGCAAAGGTGGTTACGAACAGACGCTGACGAATCTGGCAGTGGCCATCGCGATCGCGTTGGCTGGCCCGGGCGCGTACTCGCTGGACCGTGCGCTCGGCATCAACGTTCCGATCGTGTACTCAGAGGCGCTCGCGCTGATCGCAGTGATTGGCGTAGTAGTCGGTCTTGTCTCGCGCCGCGCCCAAGCCGCGCAGCCCCAGACGCAACCTCAGGCCCACGCCGCCTGAGGTTGCTGAGGCACAATTGGGAACGCAGATGGCGCAACGGTCTATTCGGCAGGTGGTCACGCCCTCGGCGCCGCAAACGCGTGCGCCGGGCATGACCAACCGTGTCCTTATCACGCCAGGCAATTGGACGGACTACGATCCGTTCCTCGTCCTGGTCGAAGACTGGATGAGAGAGCCCGGCGGCTTTCCCGATCATCCGCATCGAGGTATCGAGACCGTCACCCTGGTCCTCGATGGCGAGCTGCACCACGCCGATAACCGCGGCAACAGCGGTGTGCTGGGCGCCGATGACGTCCAGTGGATGACCGCCGGCAAGGGGATTATCCACGCGGAGCTGCCCAATGAGGACAAGACTTCGCACACCCTCCAGCTGTGGCTGAATCTTCCCGCGGCGGCCAAGATGGTTGAGTCGGCGTATCAGGACCTGCTGGCCGGAAACGCGTTGCGAGTGGAGGAGCACGGCGCCACCATCCGGCTGCTCTCGGGTGCGATTGAAGGCGTCCAGGCGCCGGCGCAAACGCAGACACCGGTGCAGTACCTGGATTTGCGACTGGATCCTGGTGGGCGAGTTGATGTGCCGGTGCCCGCCTCGCACAACGGTTTCGTGCTGGTTATCGAGGGCGAGGTCCGTGTGGGCTCGGACGCCACCGCGGCCTCCCCCGGCCAGGTCTTGTGGCTGGACTACCCGCGCGCGCCACATGGCGATGGCAGCCTCGGCTCGCTGCGCGTGACCGCGGCAGCCGTGCCGGCACGGCTGCTGGTGGTTACCGGCGAGCCCCTTGGCGAGCGCGTGGTTGCCTACGGTCCGTTTGTCATGAACTCTGAGGAAGAGATCCGGCAGGCCTACGTGGACTTTCACAGCGGCCTGTTCGGAGGTCCAACGCCGGCGGCGCAGGACTTGTCTCGCGCCCGGAACTAACTCGGTCCAGCCACACTCGCTTGGAAAAGCGGGTAGGCTGGGAGTGAGAACGCTGAACAGTGGTATCCAGCTTGAATAGGCGCACCGTCGTCGTGGTGCTGGCGGCGGTGTTTGGGCTCAGCGCTCCTGAACTCGCCGCGGCGCAGGCGCAAACGCACCTTCATACCGTGCAGGCTGGCGAAAGCCTGCGTGACATCGCATCCGCGTACGGGCTCAGCTCCGTGAGTGTGATGGCCGCCAACGCCCTCGCCAACCCCGACCTGCTGCAGGTGGGCCAGTCGCTCGTGATCCCGCCAGTTGATGGCGTGTTGCACACAGTGAAAGCCGGCGAGACGCTCAGTGAGATCGCGGCTCAATACCAGGTGAGCTCGGCGGATATTGTCGCGGCCAATGCGCTCGACTCGGCGGACGATCTCGGCGTAGGCGAAGTCCTGGTGGTTCCGGGCGTCGATCTGGCGGATCGGGCCGTGCGCGCGGCGGCAACTCAATCCGAGGCAACCGTGCGCGCGCCGGAGGCTCCTGCTGCTTCGGACACGTACGTCGTCCAGGATGGCGACACCTTGCGCAGCATTGCCGAGAACCTCAATCTCGACATCCTGTCGCTGGTTGCTATGAACGGCATCGACGACCCGGACCTGATTCGGCCGGGTCGAAAGCTGCAGGTCTCGTCGCACCCGCTCCAGCACGTAGTGCAGCCGGGGGACACGCTTGGAGACATCGCGTTTCACTACTCGGTTGACGCAAACGCCCTGCTGCGGGTGAACGGTCTGGAGGATCCGGACAGGCTTGTCACGGGCATGACGCTGGTGGTGCCGCTAGGTGCGCCAGCGGCCGCATCTGCTCCAGCGGTGTCCGCGGTTCAGGCTGACACAGGCGCGTCTGCGGTTCCGCACAGTAGTCCACCAGTCACGTCGACCAAGCCCGCGCCGACGCCGGCGCCTGAGCCGGCGCCAGTTGCTGCACCCGCACACGCCTCGGGCATGACCGCCATGGTCACGGGGTACGCCCTCGGCGCAGGCGCAGTCAGCTCACGTACAGCCTCTGGCACCACCACCCACTGGGGTACCGTCGCCGCCGACATTCACCTCTATCCGTTTGGCACACGGCTCCGCATCGAGGGGCTTGGCGACACCGTCTTCGTGGTCGAGGACACCGGCAGCGCGGTGCGTGGCAACGTCTTCGACGTGTGGTATCCAGATGCCGCCAGCGCGCGCCGCCTGGGCGCCACCATTCGACAGGTCACGATCCTGGCGCCTGGCGACTCCTAGGCCAGGCCAGCGCGTCGCCGTCGGCTAAGTATTGGCGGCCCACCGGCCGATGCTTGGCGTACTGCCGAACGATCCCATCTGAGGACGTTTGCCTCCCGGCAGCACAACAGCTTGGCTCTCAGGGAAGACACGGTCCAATGGCGTGGTTCACCAACTGGCGATTGCGGTGGAAATTGTTGGCGGCGTTCGGAGCCGTTGTGTTCGTTCTCGGCGCCGGCGGCGGAGTGGGTATCTACCGACTCGTCCAGGCTACGCAGACCTACAACCAGCTAATCGATAGCCTGATCGCAACGCGCACGCAGATCAGCGACACCAACACGGCGTTCATCACCCGTCACAAGATCCTGAAGGACATCTACCTGTTCGATACCGATGCCCAGAAGGTGCAGACGACCATCGACCAGATGGCGCAGCTCGACAAGCAGGTGGTCGATACGCTGGGGCAGCTCCACAACAACCCGCTGCTCCAACCTGAAGAGCTCAAGGACGTCGACGATGCCGCCGCCGTGTATGCCGAGTACGTGAAGGCATCCCAGGCAGCCGTTGATCGCGCCAAGCAGGACGACGACCCGTACGCGCGGCAGCAGGCGGCCGCCGCCCTGACCTCGGGCAAGGACAAGCCAGTTTCAGCCGCCCTGGACGACCTGGGCAAGCGTATCGGCGCACGTGTTGCTGACAAGGTTGCCGCGACGCAAGCCGACGTGCGCCTGATGATCCCGACAGCGGTGGCAACGATCCTCGTCGCGGTGCTGCTGGCGATTGGCATCGGCCTGTGGCTGGCGCGCCACCTGGCGACTTCGGTGGACAAGATCGCGGGCGCCGCACGAGGTCTGGCCGAAGGCGAGCTCGATCAGGAAGTGTCGCTGCACTCGCGCGATGAGCTCGGCGAGATGGCAGCCTCGTTCCGAGCAGTGATGGCGTATCAGCAACACATCGCCGAGGTGGCCACCGCGATGGCCGAAGGCGACCTCACACTCGTTGTTGAGGCGAAATCCGAGCGCGACGTGCTGGGGCAGGCATTCGTCCACATGCTGGAGGGGCTGCGCCAGATGGTGAACCAGGTGCAAGCCTCGTCCCACAGCGTTGCCGAAACCTCACAGCAACTCGGCGCGACGGCGACGCAGACGGCGGTCGCGGTGGCGCAGGTGACCGATGCGGTCCAATCCGTCGCGCAAGGTGCGGCGAGTACCAGCCGTGACGCGCACACCACCAGCACGTCGGTCGGCCAGCTAGCCGAGACGATTGACGCCATCGCGGACGGCGCGTCCGAACAGGCGCGCCAGAGTCAGGCGGCTTCGGCAACAGCAAGGGACATGGCCGCTGGGGTGGATCACGTCAGCGAGCGTGTGCGCAGCGTTGCTGACGCAAGTGCGCAGACGCGTTCGGCGGCGGCGAACGGGCGCCAAGCCGTGGCTGAGACCAGCGCGGCGATGGCCGAGATCCAACAAGTGGTTGGCGAGGCCGCGCAGCGCGTGCAGGAGCTCGGCCGCGTGGGCGAGCGAATCGGCGCCGTGGTCGAGACCATTGACGACATCGCGTCGCAGACAAACCTTCTCGCGCTGAATGCAGCGATCGAGGCCGCTCGCGCGGGCGAGCACGGTCGTGGGTTTGCCGTCGTCGCCGATGAGGTGCGCAAGCTGGCTGAGCGATCGAGCCGCGAGACCAAGCAGATTGCCGATCTCATTGCTGAGGTGCAGGTCGGGACTCGTGAGGCCGTAGCTGCCATGACGCATGGCGCCTCGAAGGTGGAGCTTGGATCGAGCAAGGCCGATCAGGCGGCGGACGCGTTACTGCAGATCTCGACGGCTGTGGACGAGACGGTTCAGCAGGTCGACGAGATTGCCGCGGCGGCGCAGCAAATGAGCGGATCCGCTCAGGCGGTCACTCGAGCGATGCTGACGATCGGCAACCTGGTCGAGGAAAACACCGCCGCAACCGAGGAAATGGCGGCACAGTCCAGCCAGGTCTCCAGCGCGGTGCAGGCGATCGCAAGCGTGGCTGAGGAGCAGAGCGCGGGCGTCGAAGCAGTCTCGGCCTCGGCTGAGGAGGTAGCCGCGCAGGTGGAGACGATGACCTCGCACGCGCAGGAGCTGGCGGCCACGGCGGAGCAACTCAACGCGCTGGTGGCGCGGTTCAAAGTGCGCAACAACACTGTATTCGTGTCATCCGGCGAGGGTCTGCGCCGGGCCGCGTAGGAACGCGGCCGAGAGCCACCCGTGCGTGTGCAACAATGCACGGAGGTACCCGGGCCCGGCCTTGGACATCGTTCTGATCGTCGACGACGATGCCGCCTTGTGCTCGGCGGTCCAGCGCTTGCTGCGGGCGGCTGGCATCCGCTGCCTGTCGGCGACCAGCGCGCTGCAGGGGCTAGAGCTCCTCAAAGCCCACGGCGATGCCGTCGCCGTCGTCATCAGCGACTACGCGATGCCGCAAATGGACGGTGCGGAGTTCCTTCGACGCGTGCGTCTCGGCTGGCCGCGGGCCGGCCGCGTCCTGCTGACGGGAAATGCGGACCTCAACGACGTCTCGCGCGCAGTCAACCTTGGACAGGTCGCGCGACTTCTGCTCAAGCCGTGTACGCCCGACGAGCTGGTCGCGGTCGTGCGCGAGCTGCTCGCGCTGCACGATGTCGGCCCCAAACAGCTCGAGCGGTTCACGCCGCGCGAACGCGAGATCCTGGCCTGTCTGGCAAGAGGTGACACCAACGCGGAAATCGCAGTTCGACTGCACCTGACGCCGCATTCAGCGCGGGTCTCTGTCAATCGGGTGCTGGCGAAGCTTGGCGTCAAAGACCGAACCAA
>JAFAZN010000301.1 GCA_019239775.1 Chloroflexota bacterium | reverse complement strand
TGGTTGGTGCCACATGCGCAAACGGGGCTACCCAGTCAGCCGGCATTCCATACGTCGACGAATCCGAATTGCCGGCGAGCGTCGAAAGCCCCACTACGTGCTGTAACGATTTGCCACCTTCGTAGCTGTGCAACAGATTGATCATGTGGTTTTGCCACCATGACGTGTTGTTCGGCGCCTCCTCTGAGACCTCCCACAAGACGTTGGGCAAATCGTTGAGCGAATCGACGGCATGGCGCACGTACGCGTCCTGGATATTGGTGACGGCGTTCGACGCCGACATCGTCATCGAACCTGTGCCACCGCCATCGTCGACACCATTGACGTTATTGGCTCCGGAGAGTGGAAAGCCGTCGGTCGAGCAGCGATTGTTCGCCAGACCATAGCCGTCAAACAACTGCACGATGGCGTAAATATTGTTCTGCTGCAGCTGCACCGCTCGGGCTCGCAACCGATTGAAAAAGTTGGAGTCGAACTGCGACAGATCGAACTTCGGCTTGCCGTCGGTTGCGGTGCCGGCACCGCTGCGTGGCCAGGGAAACGGTCCCATGTTCCAGGTTCCACCGGCGCCCCAGTTGCAGTATTGGGGCAAATCTTTGTGCCACAGAATGGTCGCGTTGTTGCCGTGGCTCACCAGGAAATTCACGTATGCGTTGAAATCGAACGCGGCCGGATTGCTGGATTGATCGGTGTCCTGCATGTCGTCCCACGTTTGTGAGCCGGCGAGGAAAATGACGTGTCCACTACCGTCAGTGAAAAAATGCGGATTGCTGGGTGACTGGCGCAGCGCGCCGCCCGCTGCGCTGGCCGACTGCATTGTTAGCCAGGTCTCATTGGAAGAGAGAAAAACGAGTCCACCAACCAGCGACAAGGTGAGCGCAGTGCACAGGGCTGTACGCATTCCGTCGCGAGCCAAGTGCACCGCATATGCCGAACTGCGCGAGTTAAGCCGCGCGGTTGCGTTACATCACTCAAAGGTTGAGTTACGAGCCGTCGGAATCGCGCTTGAGTTACGAGTCTTGCATTCCCTCAGGAGGCGCTTGCTTCAAGGACCAGCACGAAGTCAGGATCGCCGTCCGCGTTCTTGCCCGGCATCTGAAACTTCTGAGGACCGGTGTTTGGCAGCGGTGAGCCACCAACCGCGGAGAATGCTCCAGAGGCAGGGTCGTACCAGCGCGCCTGAACGGGTCCGGCCATCTTGCTGAGGTCCACCGTCAACGTGCGCGAGGTTGGTGCATAGATCATCGCCAGCGCTCCATCCGATGTGCGCGCTGCCGTCGCATAGTCGCTCTCGTTGATCTTGGCGGAATCTGAGAAGGTGCCGTATCCGTCGGTGAGGAACGAGTGGTCCTGGTCCGGCACGAGGTCGTACCACCGTCGGGCTCCAAAGAGGTTCACAAGGTTGCTCATCTGCGCGGAGCCGTTGGTATCGAGGTGGTTCTTCCAGTCGGCGGCGAAAGGCCACGTGTACTTGTTGCCGTACATCTGACCTGCGGCTCCACTCAGCATGGACCAGTACTCGATCCGTCGCAGCGTCTGGTTGCCGGTGTACTCGCCCTCCCACTCATAGGTGGACTCCACCATGAAGAGCGGCACGCCCGCGGCGCGGTTGTATTCACTGAGGATTTTCGCGTAGGTCGGCTTGTAGGTGTAGACCGCGTCCAACCCAATGATGGGCGCCCAGTTGGCATCGTCGAGTGAGGCACTGACGAAGTAGTCCAGCTCGATGGTCTGGATGTGGTTCGGGTCGGCGTCCTTGATGCCCTTTGCAATCGCCAGCGCGGCGGCGTCATCGTTCGGGTCGCGCCAACTCTGAAAATCATTGCCGCTCATCCAGACGATGTTTGGAAACGAGCTGTAACGTTGGCCGAGGTAGCGACCGAACGCGTATGCCTTGTCCAGGCCGTTGGACTTGACCATGCCGAGCCAGCCACTGGTCTCGATTGGGTCCAGCAGCACCACCATGCCGTATTTGGCCGCGATGTTGACCATCCGATCGGCGCGTGAAAAATAGGCTTCGTTAGGCGTCGACAGATCACCCGGACTGTTGAATGGCGGAACGTTGTCGTAGGTAGTCCCGTCAGGCTTGCAGCCGGTTTTGTCGTTGCACAGCAGGTTTACCCACAGTGTGTTGTAGCCATAGCGCTGGCGGTTAGCGATGAACAGCTCCGCGTCGTCGGTCGAGAGGTTGGCGAACATCGCTTGCGGCGAGTCGCCGACGATCATGAAGGGCACATTGTTCTGGTCGACCAGGTAGTGGCCGTTGGCGCTGATCTTCAGCGGATACGCCGGTGAGCTCACCGCGGCCTGTGCATGTGCAACGCTGACCGCGGGAACGGGCGTTGGCGTGCGACTGGGCGCGGCGAAAATGGTCTGCGCCAGTAGCGTTCCTGCCAGACCGACCGCGCCGAGACTGGCAACCAGCCAGCGCGTGCTCGGAACGCGGCCCAAAAGCCGGACTAGCGACTGGTGTGGTCGTGATTGCCGCGTTCCTGCGCAGAGACTGTTTGACAGAAGTTCGGCCGGCGCCGAACTTCTAGGCGTGAGCCAGCGCGGCGACGCCGAAGCGTGCGTCTTGCTTGCGTCGAAGCTCGAGGGCAAGATTGTCTCCTTCTAGTGCGACAGCGTCGTACGTGATCGGCTCATCCTGCCGAACTGGGCGCACGAGCCGGGCGTATTGCGAGATGCCGATGGGCACCAGCCGTTGCCGGCTGGCTTCGTCGGCGCGCACGATCAGCCCGTACGTATCGAAGCCGCCGATTCCGTCCATGTGCTGACCTGCCTCGAGATCGCGTTTGGCAAACGCGACGGTTTCAGCGCAGGGCGCACCCATTGGCGCAACCGTTGCCTGGTGGTGCCGCGCGGCGAGCGCGATGGAGCCCGGCGCCTGGTAGTGGATCAGCACGCGTTGTTCGTGGAAGAGGTAGTAGGGTCCGTCCCCCATCTTCACATAGCGGAAGTCGCTCTGAACCCGAGGATCCTCTGAATGGACGATCGCAAAAACACCGCGTGGCCCCAGCACATAGTCCACGTAGCGGCCACCATCGAGGAGGCCAAGACGTTCGTAGCCATCCACGACGTGGTCGACGTCGAGGGCAGGGCCGTGCATTCCGCGCACCGCTGGCACGAAGCCCGCCGCGTTTGCGAAAACAGTCAGCTCGAAATTGAGCTTGGTGCCGTCCGCGGCGGCGGTTGCTAGCCACGGCTGCAAGCCATACTCGGCTGCGTACGCAGCCTGGGTGGCGGGCGTCGCGTAGCGCTTGAGCACGCCCTTGCCGTTGGCCATGACCAGCACGTCAAGGCCCATAGCTCGAATTGAGTCATAGAGGTTCTTGAGCAGGCCCGGCTCATCGCCATCAATGTCGGTGTAGACCACGCCGGCCTCGTCAGCCATGACCTTTAAGATCGAGCCAACCGTCGCCTGGACGTCCGAGTTGGCGGCAACCACGTGCTTACGCGCCGCAATGGCCGCTGCCGCTATCTGCGCACCCACGAGAAGGTCGCCCGTAGCCTCCGCAATGACATCAACACCATCGAGGTTGCACGCGAGGTCGAAGTCCTTGGTGACGACCGTTCGTCCAGCGTCCAGCGCGGTTTGCGCCTCCCGCAAGACGTTGGTCACCACCACGTGGTCCTTCAGGATTCGGGCACGTTCCACGGCGTCGAGGGCATGAGCCAGTGTGCGGTTGGCCACCACGCGAGGGGCGAAACCGTCGAGAGCCTCGAGGCGGCGGAGTAGACCGCTGCCGAAGAAGCCCGTGCCGATAACCGCGACGCCGATTGGCTGCATTGGGACCTTTTTATGCGTACGACAGCACGGCGGCGCGCGTCCGCAGCGTGTTGTCGATCGTGCCCGCGTTCATTCGCTCGCGAATACGTGCCAGGCGGATGTAGCGCGCCCCCTGGAGGTCCTGCAGCGTAAGGCCGTTCTGCTGATACGCCTCATACAGCTCTTCAATGCCCTTGCGCACAGTCCATTGCGGCTTGAAGTTGGGCAGCACGCGCGCGATCTTGCTGCAGTCCACGCGATAGCAGCGCAAGTCGGGGCCGCCGTCCGCCGCGTATTCGACCTTGCTGCCGGGCACGATCTCCTGGACCATGTCGGCGACTTCGCGAATGCGATAGTTCTCTGCGGTCTGGCCGACGTTGAAAGACTCGCCGTGCACCAGCTCGCGCGGGGCTTCCAGGACCGCGATGAACGCCGCTGCGATATCGCGCAGGTGGACCAGTGGGCGCCACGGGGTGCCGTCGCTCTTGATCAGCACTTCGCCTGTGGTAAAGGCGTAGCCGACCAGGTTATTCACCACAAGGTCGCCGCGAAGTCGTGGCGAGACGCCATACGCGGTGGCGTTGCGGAGGAACGTGGGGCTGAATTTGTCGTCCGCCATGGGGCGCACGTCGCGCTCTACCAGGACTTTGGACTCGCCGTACGCAGTGACGGGATTGAAGCCGGCCGTTTCATTGAGAAAGTCGTCGCCGGCGGCACCGTACAGGCTGCAGGAAGAGGAGAAGATGAAGCGTGGTACGCCGGCCTGCTTGGCCTTGGCGGCCAGCGCAACCGAAGCGCGGTGGTTGATGTCGTACGTCAGGTTGGGATCGAGGTCGCTGAGCGGATCGTTGGACAGCGCCGCGAGGTGCATGACGGCGTCGAAGCCGACGAGATGTTCTTTCTGCACGTCGCGAAGGTCGATCTTGATAGCTGGGATCGTGTCGAGGGGCGTGAAATCGCACCCGTCAAAGAGGTCTGAGTCCAGACCGACGACGTCATGGCCACGCTCTCGGAGGAGGGGGCCCAGAACCGATCCGATGTAGCCGCGATGGCCGGTCAGTAGAACTTTCACAAACAGTAATCCTCATCAGGATTCTGTGCCGCTGGCCTCCCGCCACCGTAAATGACAGGTTGAGTCTCAGTTGAGCGCGCGGCGGAGGCGCGACGCGTGGTGCGCGGAACTCAGTAGCTCTTGATCGCCGGGCGGATGTTGAGCTCGGTGACTTCGGCGGTCCTGGGCAGGCTCAGCGCCGCGAGCACCATGGCCGCGACGTCTTCTGGCTGCAGCAGCAGCTCCGGCTGGTACGTCCACTCCTGGCCGCTGTAGATCTTCTCCTGGCGCGGCGTGGCCACACGCCCGAGAAACACGTTCAGCACGCGAACGCCATCGACGTTGATTTCCTGCCGCAGGGAATCAGCCAGCGCCTTCACCGCGTGCTGCGTAGCCGCGAACTGGCCGGCATCGCGCGGTGCATTGAGCCCAACGCTCGAGTTCACGAACACCACGTAACCACCACCGGCCTTCAGCAACGGCAGCAAACACTGCAGCAGCCGGTAGTGCGCGCGCACATTGGAACGGTAGAGGCGATCCAGTTGGGCGACGCCAGAATCCTCGATGGTCCCGCGGGCGTGTTCACCCGCGCTGAGGACCAACACGTCAATCGCCGGAAACTCACCTCGCAAGCTCTCCACCAGTGCGTCGAGCTGTGCGTCGTCGGTGAGGTCGGCCTGAAGCGGCACGACCCGTGGCGAGGTTGCGCGCGCGGCATCAGCCACCGCCGAGAGGCGCTCTGAGTTGCGTCCAACCGGGCAGACAGCGGCGGCCTCGGCGGCCAGTCCAAGAGCAATCGCGCGCCCGATGCCGCTCGAGGCACCCGTCACGACGGCGACCTTCCCGGTAAGCGCACCCACGCAATCAAAGAGGGTACCCCACGAACTCGTGAGGTACCCTCTTCGCCAGCGCCTGAGGAGAAGCGCGAGGCCTTAGTTCTTGCCGTTGGGGGAGGCGACAACCGCCGGCTCGAACACCAGCCCGTCGGAGGGCGGATTCGGCTCGTAGATGCGAATGATGCTCTCGTCCATGTGGCTGAAATCGCGCGCGCTGAGCAACTCAAACAGCGTGGTGCCGGTTGGGGCCGAGTCCACGTTCGGCGCACCTGCATTGTTGACGATGTCGTCCAGGTGCACGGTGCGGAAGTCGATGCTGAAGCGCGTGCGACCCGCGGTGTTGGGGACCGTGGCGTGCATCTGGGCGCCTGAGAACATGATCGGGGCGCCCGCCCGCGTGATCAAGCGAATCTCCTGGCTGAGGTCCATGTCCTGCTCGGGCTTGGGGATGTCGCGCGGATCGTTCTTGATGAACGTGGTGGCCTGGGCCCGCCCGGTCTTGTTCCACTCGTACTGGTTGTAGCGGCTCGACCCGTTCTTGACCGGCTCATTGAAATAGCGCGGGTAGAACGTCATCGCGTTGTCCGGGCTGATGTCGAAGATCGGCATCCACCAGTTCTGCTGGCACAACGGCGAGGCAAACCAGCTATCCCGGTGCAGGTCGAACTGCAGCGCGATGCCCGCCTTGAGGTAGTCGTCACTGGCCATGCTGCGCATCTTTGGCACGTCGAAGAACGTCTTATCGAGGTCGCAGCCGAAGTCTTCGAGCATGTTGCGCAGCAGCTCTTTCGAGCGCGGGTGATGGATAAAGCGCGGCTTCATTTCGCTCAGGATTGCCGCGAACTCTTCGACGGGCATCTCGAACTGAGCGGTTTGCGGATCGCGCGGTGCAAATGCCTCCTCGATCAGCTCGCGGGCAAAGGTGATCAGCGCGGTGGTGCTGGCCCGCGGCGAGAAGGCGAAGAGGTTGCCTTCAAACAAGTTCTTGCGCCTCACCTCGTCGGAGAAGGGCGCATCGAAATACACGACGGTCATGCAGTCATCCTTTGTCTTTATCAACCCAATGGCAGCAGTGCGATCCGTCGGATTCTTTGCTCCGGCCGAGTCATGGTGCGTTCAGCGGTGGTTGAGCCTCGGTTGAGTGCCACAATGCACTGTGGCTCTGCAGGTGAGCGCGATCATACCGACGCGCAATCGCGGTCGAGAGATCGTTCGCGCGGTTGAGTCCGCCCTTTCGACCGAGGGGCTGCTCGAGCTGCTGCTCGTCGACCAGAGCACCAACGACGAATCGGAACGCGCCCTCGGAGAGGTGAAGCTCATCGGCCACGAGAGGCTGCGTTATTGCCGCACGGCCGAAAAGGGCGCCTCGCGCGCACGCAACCTCGGCATTCACAACGCGCGCGGGGACATTCTCGCCTTCACCGACGACGATTGCGTCATCCCAACCACGTGGGCGACAACACTGCAGGAGCGCTTCACCAGCGACGTGGATCTCGCGCTGCTGTTCCCCTCCGTGACGCCCGACGCCACCATCACGAACGGCTTCATACCCGGGTTCCAACCGAACGACCCCGGACCAGTTAGGTTGACGTTGCAGGTGGTCCATGACCTTGGGATGAGTGCGAACCTGGCTGTGCGCACCACCGCAGCGGCGCGTATCGGGCCATTCGACGAATTCCTGGGCGCGGGTGCGGTCTTCGGCGGCGCCGAAGACAAGGACTTCGCGTACCGCGCCATGCGTCTGGGCCTGCGCGTGGATACCTCCATAGATCCCACCGTCATCCACTATGGCGTGCGCAGCGGCGCCGAGGTCGCCCGTCTTGGAGCCCTGTACCTTGCGGGCATCGGAGCCATGGAGGCCAAGCACGCGCGCTGTGGCGACTCGCATATGGCCAGAGCACTCATGCGCGAGCTCGCACGCTGGCTGGGCGAAGCCGGTGGCCACGCGCTGAAAGGGCAACGGCCCTCTGGCCTTGGACACGCCACGGCACTCCTTCGCGGTGCGTTTGCGTCCTACAGGTATGGTGTCAACGCAAAAACGCGCTTATTCTACGAACGCAGGAGACGCCGATAGCCTCGGAGGACCGCACGGACGAGGGGTTCTGAGCGGGCTTCGGCAACCAGCAGGTCGATCTCGCCGCGGTGGAACTCGTGGAACTTCGGGTTCTTCCTGCGTGCAGAATCGAACACCATCTGGCGTCCGAGCCAGCGGCCGTATTTGCGCACCCAGCGCCAGAGATTGCTCCTGTACTCGCCAGGCGAGAGCACGCTGGGGCCATACCGCAGGAGCATTAGCCCATCCCTCGACAGGTACGAGTACACGGTGTTCGAAAACGGCGTCGCCGCCCCGGGATGCACTCGCGTGTACGACAGGATCTGGTGCTCGAAACCGAGGTCGCTCTCGAGCAGCACGCGATAGCAGGTCTCGGTATCGGCATGCCAGATGCGGCTATCGAACGGCACAGGAATGCGACGCAGCAGCTCGGCGCGAAACAGCACGTTCGAGGGTGAGCCCGTAACCCAGCCCATGTGCAGCAGCTCGCGCCGAATCGCCTCTTTGCCCGGCATCGCGCTTTGGCCCAACGGAAAGGGCGCATCCAACTCTACCCGTGTGCCGGAGAGTCGGAACGCGCCGACAACCCCGACGTTCGGGTACGCCTCAGCCAGGTTGACCATGCGCTCCAGGCACTCGGGGTACAGCAGGTCGTCGGCATGCACGAACTTGCAGTACCGCGTCCCAGAGGGCATGCCCGCGATGGCGCGGTTGTGGTTCGCATACATGTCGACGAACTCATCCGGGCGCATGTGCTTGATGCGCGAGTCCTTCGCCGCGAATTCGCGGACGATGTCTGGCGTGCGATCGGTGCTCTGGTTGTCGTAGACGAGGTACTGCCAGTCCGCGTAGGTCTGGTCGAGAACGCTCTTGATGCACTCCGCCAGAAATTGCTCACCGTTGTAGACCGGCGTGAGCACCGTCACCGTTGGCGCCGATGAGCTCACGGCCGATCGGCCCGCTCCAGCCAGTCTTCAGTCCACTGCACGTGGAACGCGCGCGGACAGAACCAGCGGCCGATACTGTGCTCGCCCGAGCACTTGACGCCCTCCAGGCTCAGCCACTCTTTTTCGAGGTCGAGCATCTTGCCGTTATGCTCGTCGATCAGGTGGTTGATGCGCGCCCGCACGCGGAAGCTTCGACCGCAGAACGGGATGTTCTCATCGTCGAACCACACGCCGTTGTTCACGCCCTCGTGCGTCAGGGTGGGCCGGATCTCCTCAACCGTTTTGGTTCTCACGCTGTCACCCACCTGGAGGTTCAGCTGCTGCGTCAATGCATCCGTATCACGCGGCCCGAGAACCGGGAACGGGCCACGCAGACCTAGTCGCCTTCGCGGCTCCTGCACGAGTGCGCGCGCGATCACGCTGAGCCAGCGCACGAGCGGCACGTTGCCCGTGCGCAACTCGCGCCAGTACGGCCGCGGGTCCCACGAGCGCAACCGCTTTGAGGCACGGAAGTGTTCGGTCGCCTGACAGGTGTAAGTGACCTCGCCTGTGGACGAGGTGCGTCTGGTGTTCGCCTCGACGCGTTCGCGCAGGCCGGCGTCCGACCCCTCTGAAGTTCGGGCGGCGAGCCCGTCGACGCGGCGCAGCCAGGTCTCCTTCCAGAAGATGCGGCATTCAGCCTGACAACCGTCGTGGCCGGAGCCGTCGCAACGCAGGTCCTCCAACAGCACGGTGCCGGGCATCTCGCGCGAACGCGCAGTGACCATCGTGTCGCAGATCTTGTCGGCGCGCCGATCGATGCGGAAGCGTCGCCCACAGAAGGCGAGCATCTCAGGCATGAACGGCAAGCCCTCGAGCATGCCGCGGTCGTCCAGTGTCGCCAGGATCTCGGCGGCAGGCCGCACCTCTACCAGATCTCCACGTCGCAAGGCGCTCAACCTGTCCTCAACCATGGGTGAACAGGGGGCCTGTGGGGCATGGATCACAATGCGAACGCACGAAAGGATGACTCACGCAGCCATCATGCACATCTCTACGATCGTCTGCACCCGAAACCGTCCGGATCTGATCGGCACGGCCCTCGAGAGCATTCTGGCCAACGACTACGCGAGTTACGACGTCCTGGTGGTCGACCAGAGTACTGACGATCGAACTGGCGCGGTGGTGCGCGGTTTGATGGACACGCATTCGAACCTGCGTTACGTCCACACGCCGATTGCTGGCCTTTCGCGCGCATACAACATCGGCATTCGCGAAAGCCGCGGCGAGCTCATCGCTTTTACCGACGATGACTGTGTCGCACCGCGCGATTGGCTGCAGTCGATCGCGGACGAGTTCAGCGGTAATCCCGACGCTGACATGCTGTACGGCCAGGTGTTGCGCCCAACAGCCCTCGCGGACTGCACCGACATCATCCCCACGCTCGAGTTCTCTACTCCACGCAGATTCAGCCGTAAGGACGGCTTCAAAGTCTACGGGATGGGCGCGAACTTCGCGTGCCGACGGCGACTGTTCGAGCGCATCGGCTACTTTGACGAGATCCTGGGCGGCGGCGGTCCACTCCGATCCTCGCAGGACTTCGACCTACAGTACCGCGCGTTTCTCGGCGGCACGGTTGTGCTTTTGAGCCCGACGGTCAAAATCGACCACTACGGCGTGCGTACACGCCAGGAGTGGCCCGCCACCGAGCGCGCATACGGCATCGGCGATGGCGCCTTCTACTTCAAGCACGTTCGCTGCGGCGACGTGTTCGCCCTCTGGCTCTTCGCACGAAAAATGGTCATCACGAGTTTGAAGGATGTCGTGCGTTTGGTTCGAAGGCGCCCAACCCACACGCAGTACGTGCGGTCGTGCTTCACCGGGATTCGCATGAGTCTGCGATTCGGCGTAGACCGCGGTCGGCGGATCTACCAGGCGGCGGCCTGAGCAGCACGATGTTCGATTACCTGGTCGTCGGCGCCGGCTTCGCCGGCAGCGTGCTTGCGGAACGACTTGCGCGTATCGCCGACAAGAAGGTCCTTATTGTCGACCGTCGCAATCACATCGGCGGCAACGCATACGACTGCTACGACGATGCTGGCGTGCTGATTCACAAGTACGGCCCGCACATCTTTCACACCAACTCGACCGAAGTCATCGAGTACCTGTCGCAATTCACCGCCTGGCGCCAGTATCAACACCGCGTTCGCGCCAGTGTGGACGGCCAGGTCGTGCCGCTGCCCATCAACCTGGACACCATCAACCAGCTCTACGGCACCAGCCTGACCTCGTTCGAGCTCGAGGACTTCTTCGCCCGCGTTGCGGAACCGCGCGAGATTCGCACCTCTGAAGACGTGGTCGTCTCAAAAGTCGGTCGCGAGTTGTACGAGAAATTCTTCCGCAACTACACCCGCAAACAGTGGGGTCTGGACCCATCTGAGCTCGATCCAACCGTCACCGCGCGCGTTCCAACCAGGACCAGCCGTGACGATCGCTACTTCACCGACAAATACCAGCAGATGCCATTACACGGCTTCACGCGCATGTTCGAGCGCATGCTGGATCACCGCAACATCAAGATTCTTTTGAACTGCGACTGGCGAGAAGTTGCCAACGTGATCCCGCACAAGGAAGTGATTTACACGGGCGCGGTCGACGAATACTTCGACTGCAGGCTCGGCAAACTGCCGTATCGGTCGCTGGAATTCCGCTTCGAAACGCTCAACACGGCCAGGCACCAACCGGTTGCCGTGATCAACTACCCGAACGACTACGCGTACACCCGCGTGACCGAGTTCAAGCACCTGACAGGTCAGGAGCACGACAAAACGACGCTCGTCTACGAGTATCCACAGGCTGACGGCGATCCGTACTATCCCGTGCCGCGGCCTGAGAACGCCGAGCTGTACAAGCGCTACAAGGCGCTCGCCGACACAACCCCCGGCGTGCACTTCGTGGGCCGGCTGGCAACGTACAAGTACTACAACATGGACCAGGTCGTCGCGCAGGCGCTGGCGACCTTTGAGCGCATCCAGGGCACCCGCGCCGCAAATCCGGCCTCCGAGGCGATCCACCTGAACGGCGCACATCGCAACGGGGTTCACGCACCCGCCGAGACTGTCGCTGGCGCGCGTTGAGGCACCCCTCGTGAGCAGCGTTCTCCTGGAGGAGCCAACCGCGACGGTTGCTGCGGCGCAACCTGAGGCGCCCGCTGCGCAACATCAAGCCTCGATTGGCGACAGCGTGGTGCGCGGTGCCCTGGCGATGCTCAGCACGCAGCCCATCACGTGGGCGACGAGTCTGCTAGCCGCCGCATTCGTACCGCGCCTCCTCGGCGCGCACTCGTTGGGGCAGCTCAGCTTCGCCATGTCGGTCGCGGCCATCGTGGGCACGGCGTTTGGCTTCGGCATTCCCGATTACCTGACACGCCGCATCGCGCAGGGGTCCGCCGGCGAACATCGCCTCAACGACACGATCCTGGGCTTTTACGTGCATACCGCGTCGTCAACCATCGGCGTCGTGTTGATCGGCATCGGCAGCCTGTTCGTGCCGGCGTCGGTTGTAGATGTGCCGCTGCTGTTCATTGCGTTCATCAGCGTGCTCACCGCGCCAGCGCAGGCCGCATTGCTCGCGCTCTTCCGTGGCCGCGAGAAGCACGCCTGGTACGCATGGGCAAATGCCGGGCAGGTCGCTATGGCCACCCTCGGCGGCGTCCTGGCGCTGGTGGCCGGCGCCGACGTCCGAATTTACGCGCTGATCGGCGCGGTGTTCTCCACGCTTTCCACGCTGCTGTGTTGGAAGCTGGCCAATTTCTGGCCGACCCCTCCACGCCCGAGCGCCGGCCTGTTGCGCGAGGGCTGGGCATTCGTCCGCGGCGGCTTTCCGTTCGGCGTCTGGAACCTCACGCTGACCGTCTATGGCATGGGCGACATGGTCCTGATGGGCATGCTCGCCACGTCTACCGAGACTGGCTGGTACTCAGCCGCGCTGCGCATCGTCGGCGTCACCGTGTTCATTCCAACCATCATCGTGACGCCGCTGTTTCCCGCGGTCAGTCGCAACGTGGGCAACCCCGAGGCGCTGCGCCGTGCTATTGCGCAAACGCTGCGACTGTCCCTCTTCATGACCATCCCACTTGGGGCAGGCATCCTGGCCGTCGCCCCGCGCGTGCCGTCGATGCTGGGCTGGTCGGATGAATTTTCCAACGCGATTCCGCTCATGCAGATCCTGGCGTTGCACATCCCCGCGGTCGCTATTGACATGGTGCTGGGGACGATCCTGTTGGCCGTCGGCCGCGAAAAGCAGTGGGTCAGAGTTGGCATCATCGCGGCCGTCGTGAACCTTGGCGGAAACATCTTCGCTATTCCGCTGGCGCACCAGCTCGTGGGAGACGGTGCACTGGGCGCGTCCATCACCAAGGTCGTGACCGAAGGTCTGATGTTCGTGGGGGCCCTGGTAGTGCTGCCGCGCCACCTGATCGATCCGAAAATCGCACTCTACGCGGTGCGTCTGACCATCGCGGGCGTCGCGTGCGCTCTGGCGGCCACCGCGCTGCTGTGGGTTGGTATTCACCTGGCAGTCGTTGCAGGCGCCGCGGCCTACCTGGCAACAGCCTTCCTGCTGCGCGGCGTCGACGTCGAAGACCTGCTTTATATCCTGCGACGTTTCACAAGACGCGCACGTCTTGGAGTCCCTGCCTGATGAAGTCGCCAGAGGTCACAGTTGTCATCCCGATGTACAACGCGCGGCGTTGGATCGACGAAACGCTGCAGAGTGTGGCCCACCAGACCCTCCCGCTCTCTCAGATCGAGATCCTCGTCGTTGATGACGCCTCGACCGATGACAGCGTCGCGGTTGCCACCACGTTTCTGGCCGAACACGGTCTGCGTGGCCGTGTCATCAGCAAGAGCCGCAACGCCGGGCCCAGTGCCGCACGCAACACAGGGTGGCAGCTCGCCAAAACCGAATGGGTCCAGTTCGTCGACGCAGACGACCTGCTCGCGCCCCACAAACTTGCCGCACAACTGGCTGCCGCGCTCGAGCAACCTGCCGATGTAGCGGTCGTCTACTCTCCGTGGCAACACTACGCGCAACGCGACGGGGCCTGGGGTCGAATCGACGACGTGGTGTCGCCGACGGTCGATGACGATCCGGTGCTGCGGATTTTGCAGGACTTCTGGTTCGGCTACGTCGGTCCGACCCTCATCAGGACCTCGGTGCTGAAAGAGCTGGGCGGCCTCAACGAGCAGCTGCACCTCGGCGAGGATTTTGACCTCATGCTGCGCATCGCTATGGCCGGCCACCGCTTCCACAAAGTGGACGTCGACCAACCAGCGTTCTTCTATCGCGATACGCCCGATTCACAGTGGCGCCGTGCCATGGCCAATCCGCAGTCGATGCGAGACTTGCTACAGGTCATCAGACGCGTCGAACTGTTTTTGACCGCCCGCGGAACGCACGGACTATCGGTCGAGGCCCGTGAAGCGCTGGCCAGCCGCTACCAGCGCTGCCTCGAGTCGTTCATGGACCGCGACCCCATCAGCTTCCGTCAGACCTTGGACTGGATGTCGGCGTTGCAGCTGAGCTGCCCGCCTGGCACCGGTCGCAACCTGCGGCTGATGTCCAGCGCGGTCGGCTACGCCAACGCCCAGCGCCTGCGCTTTTCGTATCGGCGGGTCAAACGCCGGTTACTGGCAAAGTGACGCCGGCGCCGGCTTCCACACCAGCTCACCGTTGATCCGCACCTGAACCTCACAGGCGGCCTGGTCAGCGTCACCTGACGGGGTGCTCGACTGCGCGCCAGTATCGGTTGCCTGCGCCGTGCCCGACGGTGCGTCCGCATCGGTTGCCTGCGGCGCGGGTTGCTGCGCGTCGGCATCCGTGACCTGCGCTCCCGATTGCGTACCGGAGTTCGCGTCCGTGGACGGCTGCGCGGGCTGATCCGTTGCCGGAGCTGGCTGGTCCGCTGCTGGAGCGGCTGCCGGCGGAGCGGGATTGGTCACAACGGGCGCCGCACTGCCGGCGGGTGCGACCGTGCCGCCTGCGCCGACCAGAATCAGGTCCACGTTTGCGACCGTCATCACGTCGGCTGGACTGACCGTGAGCACCACCGTGTTCGTGCCCGGAACAAGCTCTTCAAGGGGCACTGGAACGGCCAGCGTCTTCGACTGGAACGTCTGGGCATTTCCGCCGTAGGGCCAGGCTTGTGAATGTGCCGGATGGCCGTTGAAGGCGTAATTGATCGTCGCCTGGTTGTGCGGCGTAAACGTGAACTCCAGGAGTGCGCCAGCGGCTTTATCGAGACTGTTCACGTTGTTGATGTTCAACGTCAGCGACTGCTGAAGCTTGTATCCAAGCATCTCGTCGCCTGAACCACCGCTGTTCTGGTTATCTTTGACGTCGAACCCGAGGTCGCGCGGCAGAACCGGTCCGTCGAAGCCGAAGTTGTCCCAGGCAAACGTATGCGTGCGCTGCGTGCCGTCTTTGGCGGCGTTGTAATGGATGTCGTTCATCCATACGAGCCCACGCGTAAGCGGCATCTGCACGTCCGCCCAGGCCAGCTGGTGCAGGTTATTCGCGCCCGGATCGGTGCCCCAGACCTCGACATGCGTCGGCGAAATGCGGACCTCGATGTGGTTCAACGGACCACCAGCCGTAGCCTTGGCCACGCAGCCTGTGGCGTGCATGTCGACGGGCTTCTCCTGGTAATTCTGGGTCGTCCACATGTCCATCGCGGTGGTATGCGTGGAATCCGCGCAGGCGAAGCCCGGAGTGGCATCGAACGCAATGCCGAAGCTATTGCGCGGCAGATCCTGGCTGTTGTACGGCGCGGGGACCGGTTGGTCGGTATAGAGGAACGCTGGCCACGCGCAGTGTGAACATTGCGAGTCCGCGCTGACGTCGAACACGACCGTACCGGTGCGACCGGCGATGTCGAACGGCTGACGCGGATACATACCGAGAATCTCGAAGCCACCCGCGTCGTTGACCGTTTCGAAAAGCTGGCCGTTGCAGATGAGGACGTCTTTGGGCGGCGAGGCTTTTTGCGACCCGCACGTGCTGGCGGTTGGCGCGGCCGCGGCCCAGAAGTCGGTCGCGCCCTGACTGGGATCGTCGTTGGAGCCGCTGCGCGAGACGCCCCACACCACGCCATCCAGGTCGCCCGAGCGGATGTCGGGGCCGTTGGGAGTCGCCTGGTTGAACGTGTCGCAAAAAGCAGCGTTCGGTAGGCCGCATGGCGCGCTTTGAGCCGAAACAGCGCTCGGCATCATCGGTAGTGCAAGCAATGCCGCACAAACCGCGGCGCATAAACGAAAGGTCATATGGCTGCGGATGGTTATAGCCATCGCGCGGCCATCTGAGTAGGTTTCAGGCGGTCCGCGTGGAAAGAATCTGGCCGAGCGACAGGCGGGACCGCCA
>JAFAZN010000300.1 GCA_019239775.1 Chloroflexota bacterium | reverse complement strand
CCGTGGGTATCACCTCTGTCTGGAGACTAACTCCGTGGTGGTTTTACTCCCTGGGTGACTTCACTCCGCGGTGGTTTCACCCCGTCGTGGTTTCACTCCGTGGGTGACTGCACTCCGTGGGGTAACACGTCGGTGAGGGACCGACCCGTGGGTATCACCTCTGTCTGGAGACTAACTCCGTGGTGGTTTTACTCCCTGGGTGACTTCACTCCGCGGTGGTTTCACCCCGTCGTGGTTTCACTCCGTGGGTGACTGCACTCCGTGGGGTAACACATCGGTGAGGGACCGACTCCGTGGGTATCACCTCTGTCTGGAGACTCACTCCGTGGGTGATTTCAGAGGTCGTCTTTCCAGAACCAGTGGGTAAAAAGCAGAGGCAGGTTAGTTAACCAGCTTACCCATCTTCTCATACTCGCGCCGGATTGCGTGCAGCAGGTGGCGCCGGCTGATCGGCTCGCCCTCGTCGGCGGCCAGGAATGCCGCCGCCAATGCGCTGTTGCGAATGTGGCCACCTGTCAGCTTGAAAATCCGCGCGAGCTCCGCCAGGTCAACGTCATCCGCGCGCGGAGCAGCATCAGGCAGTGAGCGTTTCCAGATTTCCCATCGTTCGGCTTCCTGAGGAAATGGAAACTCAACCACCACGTCCAAACGGCGCAAGAATGCCTCGTCGAGGTTTCCGCTCAGATTGCTCGTGAGAATTGCGACGCCGCTGTAGGTTTCGAGCCGCTGCAACAAATAGGCGACTTCAATGTTGGCGTAGCGGTCGTGCGCGTCGCGCACCTCAGACCGTTTGCCAAAGAGCGCATCGGCTTCGTCGAACAAGAGAACGACCTCACCCTGTTCAGCCGCTCGAAAGATTGCTTCGAGATTCTTTTCGGTCTCGCCGATGTACTTGCTGACAATGGCCGAGAGATCGACGCGGTACAGGTCATACACAAGGTCGGCCGCGACGATTTCCGCGGCCATTGTCTTGCCAGTTCCGGGCAATCCTACGAACAGCGCTGTCACACCGCGACGCCGCGCGCCGGAGTCCGCGTAGCCCCATGTCTCATACACCGTCGCTCGATGGCGAAAGCGCGCACATAGCTCGCGCAGCCGCCCGATGCCATCCGCCGGCAGGACGAGGTCCGGCCACGCATAGCGCGGCTCCAGGTGTTGGGCGAGCCCGCCGAGCTCCGGACTGGCAAGCGTTCGTGCGACCTCGAGCAGGTCGCCGAGTACGACCCGCTCGCATCCGTTGATGGCGGCTCGCGCAGCCGCGCCCTTTACAACCGCGCGCAAATCCGCGTCGTCGATCAACCGATAGCGTGAACCAAGCTCGTGTGCGGCCGTTGGCGGGAACCGGTGGTCCAGGTGCGCGGACCACAACTGTGACCGTGTTGTCGCGGACGGTGTGCTCAGTTCGACGGTGAATGTCGGCCGGTCGCTCCAGTAGCGCGCGGGTTCCCAGCGGCTTGCGCCGATCAAAAACGTGAGTCTCGGGAATGCTTCCAACACACGCTGCACGGCGGCAGGCACTGCGTCGCCGTGCTCGCCGGTTGGGCTCACGCCGCGAAGGACGAGGACCGCGTCTTGAAGCAACGCTTCGCGAGTGACGGCCACCAGAGATTCGGAGTTGGTCGTTTCGCGAAGGTCGGCCACGAGCACGCGCGCGCCGACGGCGTTTGCCCACTGACGCACCAGTACCAATCCCCATGCTGGATCGGCACCACGGAGGTACACGATTGGGCCCGGAGTCGACCAATCACCAGCCGACGGAAATTGTGCAACGAGCCGTTTGCTTTCCGGTTGACCAGCAGACTCGGCAGAGGCCGGCTCCACCAGCGACGCCCAATCTTCCAGACGTCGATCCAGCCCGTCGAGACCCAGCAAGTATTCCGATATGCGCGGATCCACACGCAGGAGCGTCGTCAGAAACGAGTTTGGCCGAGTGTTATCGTCTTCCATGTGCGCGATGAGGCCGAGGCTCGCCAGGCGGCCGGCGGGACCAAGTGCACGTCGGACATCCGCGCAATCCCGATCCAGCAGACGCAGCACGAGGTCGACTGACGGTCGACGCCGCGTCATATCGTCCTGCAGATAACCGTAGAGCCGCTCGTAGCGTAGATCCAATTCGGGCGCGAGGCAGATCAGGAAAATCTCCTCGTCCAGCGCATCGAGTCCGAAGATCTCCATCAACCGCGGCAACTGCGTGCCGAGCTGACTCAAGCGCCCGCCGTCCATTGACGGCGGAGCTCTCAATAGGCCGTCGACCTCGGCGTCGGAGATGTACAGCGCCCGCATCCGGTCGGCTGGGAACTCGGTGGTTGGAGAGCGGAACTGCTGCACTGCGCCATGCAGCCTCGTCTCCAGGCCTTCGAACAATGCAGGTCCGACAATCATTGAGAAGCGGGGCCACGTCGGGCTGCGTTCGCGATGGCGAGCCTCCGGATCAAGTCCGGCACGTGTTCCGGTTGCGCGAAGTGCAGCCGCTCCCCGCTTGCGACATGAGTGACCTGGCCACGCGAAATATCTCCGTCGATGTCGACGAGAACTCGAACGACGAACGACTCATAGTGGTCCGCACCCATGTCTCGCCCGATGGGGTCGCCCCGGGCAGACGAGTTGCCCGACGGTGATCGGGTCATTTGCCTACATTAGGATATGCGCGTTACGTGGTGGTTACCGGTGGGTAACTCATGCAGAAGCGTGGCGCCTGCGTCCACTCGAGAAAATTGCCCGGCCATCGCCCGTTCATACGTTGCGCGGGTGTCTGGTTCGGGATCGACGTCGAGTTCGCCGCGCAACGTTCGCACACACACCTCGTACCAGCGGCGGACGCGGCCACGTTGCCCCAGGTGCGCATAACACAGCATGAGCACGCGATATGCCTGTTCGCGACACGGATCGTGAGCAAGGATTTGTTGACTGTGTTCGATGCACTGCTCGTAATCCAGGTTGGCAAACGCAGCATCGGTCAGTCGTGCGAGGGCCAGCAGATACACATCCTTGAGTCGTTCTCGGCGGAGTACGACCCATTCGTCCGGCACGTCTTCGAGAAAGTCGCCTCGGTACAACGTGACCGCACGCGCGTAACTCGCGGCCGCATCGTCGATTCTGCCCTCCAGCTCATGCTTGCGAGCTTCCAGACATAACCGCTCGAACTCCTCGACGTCGACCCACAAATCCGGACCGTCGAGCCGATACCCGTCCTCAGTTGCCTGGATCTCGAGACGCCGCGCCGTCTGGCGTAGAAGCTTGCGCACCCGATGTACCACCACCTTCAACGCAGTGCCAGCCGGCGCCGTATCAGGATCCGGCCAGAGTGCATCGATCAGCGCCTCACGCGGGACGGGGCGCTGGCGGTGGCTGACCAGGTACTGAAACAGGGCACGCGGTTTTACAGCACGCCACGTTTCGAGCGGTTTGCCGTTCAACCGTACCTCAAATGCGCCGAGACAATGCACGGCAACAGTAGCGCTGGCTGGGAGCGCCTCAGTGGATGGAATGGCGGCTGCGAGAATCTCGATTGGAGCGGCCGAGAAATTCAGCGTCGCATCGATCTCGCGCAGCGATTGCAAGGTCATGCTGAGGCTGGCGATGGCGTCGGCCAGGGCCTGATGCTCCATCACCCCTCTTTCTTGAATCGACATAGGAGTTGGGCCTCAAGACGCGGGATGCAAGTTCCGAATCCTCCTGAAGCGATGTATGAGCTTTCCCCTACGGACATCGATTTCGAGCGGGTCACAAAGGTACGGGCAGCAGGTTTCAGCCCGGTTACGGCCCGGTATCTGGCGGCAGCTGGCTACCGAATCGCTAGGCATTCCCTGTCTGGTCCCGCGCGCAAGAGTATTCAACCGCCTTCAACGCCGCTCAAACACACTCAATCTTTTGCTGCTTCGGTCTGTCTTGAAACGCCGATGTAACCGGCTGGAGACCCTGGCTAACTAGGCTTCGGCGCGGGACGGAGAAGGGTTGCCAAGTATGCCGAACCGATCAGAACGCGAGATTCGCCCACACGCGAATAGCCCGAAAGCGGCGCACCAGGAGCACCCAGGCGATGCAAAGCCAGACGCCGTGAGCTTTCTCCAGCGCACGCTTGGCAATCGCGCAGTGCAACGTATGTTCGAAGCTGGCGCGGACGACCTGGGCCACCAGATTCACTCGGCGAGCGGCGGCATTCCGCTCGAAGGCAATGTTCAGCGCGCGCTCGAGCAACAGCTCGGAGCTGACCTTTCGGGCGTTCGTGTCCATACCGATGCGGGCGCCGACAGGCTGGCGCGCCAGGTGGACGCTACGGCGTTCACCAGCGGAGCCGACATTTTCTTCCGGGCCGGAGCGTACAACCCCTCCACTGACGCGGGGCGACACACGCTGGCGCACGAGGCAGTCCACGTCGTTCAACAGGCGTCGGGACCGGTTGCTGGCTCGCCCGTAGACGGTGGCATTGCGTTGAGCGACCCGGGCGATACATTCGAACGCGCCGCCGAAGCGACCGCCGCCGCCCTGCACTTCGAGTAAGGCCGTCAGATGTTAGCAACTGTGAGCACAGGCATTCTGATCGTTGGCGGCAGCGTTGCGGTGTCGCTGTTCGGGTTCTGGCTGGTGGAGCGTTACTTTCCAGCTGAGATCCGCTGTCGCTACAACGACGTCGCTGGCTTTATCTACGCAGCCGTCGGTGTCATCTACGCGATCTTGTTGGCCTTCGTCGTCATCGTTGTATGGCAGCAATTCGACGCAACCGGCTCGACTGTCGAGTTGGAGGCCGTGGCCGCGGCGAATATCTTTCACGGAGTCGACGAATTCCCCGACCCGATGCGCGCGAACGTCCAGAGTATGGTCCGAGAATATGTCGAGCGGACTGCGACTGAAGAGTGGGCCTCGCTGGCCAATGCGCAGGTCGACGCCAGAGCCGATCAGCTGGCGCACGACATACGCGGCGTCATTCATCAGCTGCCCGCGGATACTCCGCGCCAGCAGGTGATGTTCGATCACGTTCTACGGCAGTATGAGCAGATGATCACGGAGCGACGCCTGCGCATCTTCGAGGCCCAGGGCGGCGTGCACCCGCTGCTATGGGTCATGCTCGTCGTCGGCGCGCTCTTCACGGTTGCCTTCACATACGTTTTCGGCATCGACAACGCGCGCGTGCATGCAATCATGATCACCGGGTTGGCATTGGTCATTGGCGGCATGCTCTTCATGATCCAGCAAGTTGACCACCCCTTCGCCGGCGAGGTGCACGTCTCCTCGGAACCGTTTACCACGGTGCTGGAGTCTTTCACCAACTAACTTGAACCGCTTCCTCCGATCCAGTGTTTCACTCCCGTAAACGTTTGTCTTCTACTGCGTGTAGGCACTGCAAGCGTTCGCCGCGAAGGCCATACGCAGTAGGCCAACCAACCAGGAACAACTCCGTTGATAGATAGACTTATTTGGCAGCGCGAAGCGCTAGGTGGACGAGCCTACCGGCACCGGTGGCCGCGTCACGGTCTCGGCAGCAGCAGTGGTGCCCGCTTCTGAGGCGGCAACGTACGTGATCGTCGCACTGCCAATCGCAAACTGATCGCCGGGCTCCAGTTGCCGCCGATCAATGGGTAGCTGGCCATCTAACAGCGTGCCATTCTGGCTGTGCAAATCCTCGATCCAGTATTGGCCGTCTTGGAGTGCAATCCGAGCATGGTGACGCGAAACATGAAGGTCCCGAAGCACAAGACTGTTGTCGGCATCGCGGCCAATCGTCACCGGGACGGTACCCAGTACGACCTCGTGCTGTTGCCCCTGGCTTTCAATGCGCAGGAGCGGCTGATCCAGCGGCTCCTGCGGCAGGCTATCGTCCGGCGCCGCAAGATCGAGCGTGGTGTCGTCCGCATCGAGGTTGGCCGCCACCACGCCAGCCATCGGCTGCGCCCGCCGCGCAAGCCAGCCCAGGTACCCCGCCGCGGCCGCGAGTACCAGCAGGAGCAGAGCCCACAACCACCAGGTCGACGCTTCCTGGGCCACGACCGGTTGCTCCTGACGCGTTGGCTCCGCGGTCGGAGCGGGGGTCACAACTGGCGCAGGCGCGGCCGGCGTAGCCACGGTAAACGGAACGTGCTGTACGGTCAGATTTCCAGACGTGTCAGCAACGCGCACTGCTAAATCGTGATCGCCAGGAGAAAGGCGCGTCAGCTGGCCGACAACGCTTGACGGTTGTCCGGTGCTGCTCGCGGCAGTGGTGCCGTCCAACAAAAGGTCCAGTCGCTGGGCCGTTCCTGAGCGGACAGTCGCGCGCACTTGCCGATCGCCTGTGACCGTTTCGCCGGATGTGACTCCGCCAACATCAACCGATACCGTTTGGACGTCAGGCGTGAACGTGCTTGCCGCCTGGGCAGCCTGTCCTTGATACGTCACATTCGCCGAAACAGAGTGCGTCTGGCCAGAGCTCGCTGTGGTCGGCGTTCGATAGCGCAGCACGTACGTCAACCGCAAGCGGTTCAGCACGGACTGAAAGTTCGATCCAAGCTCTGCGGGATCATCGGTATAGAACGCCTCGCCGTTGCCGGCTCCGGCAATCTGATCCAGAACGGATCCATCGACATCGCTGCCGATGCCGACCGCGTACACCACGCTCCCACCCGAGCGGACGGCGTTCAAGACATCGCTCAGGTGGGCGGAGCTGACAGTATCCGCTCCGTCAGTGACGATCAACTGCACTTTGAATGACTGCGGTAGCGCCTGCGCGAGCAATGTCGTCTTGACAATCGCGTCATACAGGGCCGTGTTGCCACCCGCATGGAGTCCGGCGATCGCTGTGTCGAGCGCATCTTTGTCCGAGGTCATGGACTGGACCACCTCAGCCGTATCGCCAAAGCTGATAACGGCGGCTCTGTCAGCCGGACCGAGTGACGCCACAAGCTGCGTGGCAGCTTGCTTGGCGGAATCCAGTTTCCCAGCGTCATTCATGCTGCCGCTCACGTCCATGACGAGGCCAAAAGAAATCGGTACCTGGCTATCGGTGGCCACGGAAAGGCGCTCGATTGGTACGCTGGCGCCGTCTTCTGTAAGACTGAAGGCATCGCGATCCAGTCCAGTGAGAGGGAGCCCACGCGAGTCAGCAACGCTGACGTACACGTCACGCCAGGGTGGCTGGCTGGTGTCGACACGGAGAATGGAGGCGTGCGCGCTGTCATCAGCAGCTTGCGCCAGCGATACACTGGATGCGAACAGCGCGACGACCAGTGCGAGCAGCAACCGAGCGATTTTCGCCATCGTGGCGCAGGGCAGCGTACCGCCGCACGCGTAACCTGCTGGTTTCTACGCGGTTACACGTAGTTAACGGCTATCGCAGGTTAAAAGCCATCGCAGGGTTCCCTCGTCCCGAGGTTCATCACCCCGTGGGCGCATCACTTCGTGGGTTCATCACACCCGTGAGTTCATCACTCCGTGGGTTTGGTGTCTCCTTGGGTTCATCACTCCGTGGTTCGTCACTCGCGTGAGCCCGTGGGGAATCACTCCGTGCGGGACTTCACCTCGGACGGGATTCCACTTTGGTCGGGACCGTCTCTGCGTGGGGAATCAGTCCCCAAGGAACCATGTCCGTGAAACCTCCACCCCGTGGGTCCATCACTCCCGTGGGAAACACCACTCCGTGAGTGCATCACGCCCGTGGAGACGTCGCTCCGTGGGTACGCAGTGACTGACACCGCCATCGCCAATGGCAACTACGTCCTGGGTGAAGCGCTGGGCCACGGCGGTACCGCACATGTGTTTCGCGCGCGCCGATCGAGCGACAGTCAGTGGCTCGCAGCCAAGATCCTTCCGATCCACAACATCGAGAATCCAGCCGCGCTCCTTGCGCGCTATCAGCAGATCGGACGCCTCGAACATCCGCACATCCTGCCGATCGTCGACGTGGGCTTCGAGCAAGAGACGTTCTACGTTATTTCGCCAATAGCGGAGGAAGGGAGTCTGCGCCAGGCTCTCCAGCGTGGCCAGATCCATCGCAAACTAGCCATCGAGCTGATCGTTCAAATCGCGGACGCGCTCGAATACGCGCACCGGCGGGGAATCGTTCATCTAGACGTCAAGCCAGCCAATATTTTGCTCGCGCGCAACCGTCGTCCGCTGCTTGGGGACTTCGGCCTCATCCAGCCCGCGCCCGGTCCGACGGGTCGTGCTCGCGTGCGAGGCACGCCCGCCTATATGGCGCCCGAACAATGCACGCTGCGACCGACCGGTCCAGCGACGGACCAATACGGGCTCGCGATTACCAGCTTCGAGTTGTTGACCGGACGCCGACCATTCGCCGCCGACTCACCAGATGAGGTGTTGCGGCGACAGGTCTTCGACACACCACCAGTTGCATCGGCCGTCTGCGCGGACCTCCCGCGCGATCTCGACCACGCGTTGAGCAGAGCTCTCGCCAAAGAGCCGCGCGAACGGTTTCCGAGTGTGCAAGCTTTCGCGGCCGCGCTTGCGAAGGCCATGGCGACGGCCACGCCGGGTGCACCATCGCACGGCCAACCATTGACCGGCGAGGATCGCACGCTGGATGTGCTGACGCTTGAATTGCGTGGCGGTGCATCCGGAAACCGAATGTAACTGCTCAGAAACCTGCTGGAAACCAACCGCGAGTAGCGTGTGCACGCCTTCGCAAAGGAACGCGGCAGGCTATTCACGACCATGTCAGCGGGTTGTCGGCCGCGTTCCCTAGGCGCAAATTTCTGTGCTAGACGACCTCGACGAAACTGTCCGGGAGCTCCTGCATCGCTACGTTCCGGTAGATCCGGAGCACGTCGATGTGAGCTTCGACCTGCCCGACCGTGAGTGGTCGGCGCGATTGACGCGCCCAACTATCAATTGTTTTCTGTACGATCTTCGTGAAAACCACAAGATGCGCAACTCCAGCTGGGAGACGCATCGACAGGTCGGCGCCAACTCCGCGTCGCGCCAAAAAGGCCCGCTCCGATTCGACGCGATGTACCAGATAACCACCTGGGCTCGCTCCAACGATGATCAACACCGGCTGCTCTGGCGAACGGTCGCCGCGCTTGCGCGTCACACCGTACTCTCACCCGACTTGCTCGTAGGTGAGCTGAAGGACCAGCCGTTGCCGGTGTCTACGACGGTCGCACAGCCCGATCAGGGACTCGCCAACGTGGGCGACTTCTGGAACGCCATCGACAACCGCGCCCGCCCGGTGCTGACCTACGTCGTCACATTGTCGCTGGATCCGGAGATCGTGGTTGGTAGCAAGCTGGTGCTTGGCCAGCCCACGATCAAGCTTCAACAACTCGGGCGCGAGGAAGTCCTCAACGGATTCAGCATCACTGGCCGCGTCAAAGACCGGTCGGACACCACACGCATCGTCGATGGAGCGCTCGTGGTGATGTCGGAAACGGGCGACCGCGTCCTCACCGACGACGAGGGCGCATTCGCGTTTCGTGGCGTGCGCCGCGGACCCGTCACATTAGTCATATGCGCACCCCACCGCGAGCAAACGACCTGGTCATTCCGGGTCCCAGCCTCGAAGTACGACGTGGAGGTGTGAACTGAACTGAGCAATCTGTCACAACGTTCGAGGCGCTAATCAGTTCTTGATGATCTTCCTGGTTCTCGACCTGTCGAAGCGTTGGCACATTGGCTATACGGTGTCGAGGGCTCAAGAACTACGTCTCCTGAAGGTGGGATAAAAGCAGAACTGGCCAACAAGAAGGAGGTTTCGCGCGTATGGCAACGAGCTATCTGACACCTGGAGTTTATGTTGAAGAAACTCCGCCCGGCAGCCGGCCGATTGAGGGCGTCGGCACGTCGGTCGCTGCGTTTGTCGGCTTTGCGGAAATGGGTCCGCGCAATCGGCCGGTCCTGATTACCAACTGGTCCCAGTACCAGAACACCTTCGGCGGGTACGTGGAAGGCTACTACCTGCCACATTCAGTCTATGGCTATTTCGCGAATGGCGGCGGAACGTGCTTTGTCATCAATCTGGCCCCGTCGCGATCGCCACAGTCATTTCTCCCGCCCGCGACCAACGGCAAAGCGGGGACCTTGCCGAGCCTCGAGGTATACGCCACGCGCCGCGGGCTGCAGACGCCGGGACTCACGGTACAGGTGGAGTACTCGCCATCGGGTGCGCTGCCGGCGCCACCATCGCCACCGCCGCCCAGTTCAGCGGAGTCGCCGAAGTCTGATGGATCGAAGTCGGACAGCGCCGCCACCGGCGCCAGCGATACGCCTCCGCCGGCCCGGCCCGCGGCTCGTGCGACGTCGTCGGTACCACCCCCCACCTCAACCACGCCCTTCCTGCTGAAAGTGAGTCGCGGCGATACGGTCCTGGAGAGTTTTGAGTCCGCGACGATGGACCGCGAGAGCCCACGCTACGTTGAAACGCTCGTCAATGGTGTTTCCCAGTACGTCTGGCTCACGCCTGGGGCTGGACGTGCACCGAATCTGCCCGCGCCGCTGGCAGGCTCATATGAGCTCCAGAAACCTGCACCACAGCCGTTGGCCGTCGCGAGCAACGATTTTGTCGGCGATGTGCGTCAGCGCACCGGCTTTGACGGTCTGGCCGCGATTGACGAGATCACCATTGTTTGCGCGCCCGATCTGATGAGCGCATACAAGCAGGAACTTATCGACGACACGGTCCTCGTTGGACTCCAGAAAGCCATGCTCACCCACTGCGAGCAAATGGGCGATCGCGTCGCCATTCTGGATGCGCCACCAGGCAAGGATCCCCAGGATATGTTGGAGTGGCGCGACGGGTCGATGATCGATTCGCAGTACGGCGCGCTGTACTACCCGTGGATCAAGGTCCTGGACCCGCTCGACAAAACGGGCAAGCGGATTCTCTCAGTACCGCCTTGCGGCCACATGGCTGGCATCTGGGCGCGCACAGACAGCGAGCGCGGAGTGCACAAGGCGCCCGCCAACGAAGTGGTCCGCGGTGCGCTCGACGTTGTCAGCCAGGTAACCGATGGTGAGCAGGGCCTGATGAACCCGAAGGGCATCAACTGCATTCGCAGCTTCGGCACACGCGGAATCCGCGTATGGGGCGCGCGAACGGTCTCGAGCGACGCCGCCTGGAAATATATCAACGTGCGGCGCTTCTTCAACTGGGTGGAGGACTCCATTCAACACGGCACCCAGTGGGCGGTATTCGAGCCGAACGACTTCAGTCTGTGGCAGCGCCTGAAGCGTGACGTGACGTCGTTCTTGTTGCGGCCTTACCGGGATGGCGCACTCTTTGGCGCGACTCCAGACCAGGCGTTCTACGTCAAGTGCGATGCGGAGACCAACCCACCAGATCAGGTTGACGCGGGAATGGTCGTCGTTGAAATCGGAATGTGCCCGGTGAAGCCGGCGGAGTTCGTCATCTTCCGGGTTACTCAACTAGCCACCGGCGAACTTGGATAGGAGGTAGTCAGTCATGCCTGACGCGATGGATCCAATCTCTGCACATCAATTTGCGCTCGAAATCCAGGGCATCACCGAAGCTACGTTCCGCGAAGCCTCCGGGTTCGGATCTGAACACCAGATCATCGAGCAGAAGGAGCAGACCTCCAAAGGCAACACTGTCATCCGCAAGATTCCGGGTACGCTCAAGTGGCAGAACATCACCCTGAAACGCGGCATGACGAGCAACGACGAGATGTGGAAGTGGCGCCAGCAGGTGATCGACGGCAAAATCGAGGATGCCCGTCTCGACGGCTCCATTGTGGGCTATGACGAGAACGGGGAGGAAAAGATTCGCTACGACTTCCGTCGGGGCTGGCCCAGCAAATGGGAATCAACCGCGATGAACGCGGGTGGCAACGAGCCGGTGGTCGAGACGATTGAGATCACGCACGAAGGGTTGGAGCGTAAGTTGTGAGATCCAACGGCGCCGTCAGTCGGTTGCAGACCGAATTCCCATTTGTCCTGCCAAAGGGCTATGTGGATCGGGATGGCAGCCTGCACCGTGAGGGTACGATGCGCCTGGCGACCGCCAACGACGAAATCGCACCGCTGCGAGATCCGCGTGTACGCCAGAACGAAGCGTACATGACCATCATCGTGCTCTCACGCGTCATCACTCGGCTCGGATCGCTGGATGACAGCGATGTGAATCCGGGCGTGATCGAAAACATTTTTTCGGCAGATCTGGACTACCTGCAAAGCCTGTATCGACAGATCAATGAAGCCGGCACCACCACCGTGCCGGCGGTCTGTCCGGACTGCGGTCGAGGCTTCGACGTACAGGGGGTGGCGCCCACGGGGGAATCATAGGCTACCCCCTCGACAGGCTCCGCGAGGAGGTAGCCTTCGTCGCGTACTACTTCCACTGGCCGCGGAGCACCGTGCTCGAGCTGGAGCACGCCGAACGCCGGCAGTGGGTTGAAGAAATCAGCAAGATCAACCGCAAGCTCACGACAGGGCGATAGAACGAGGCACTTGTGAGTCAATTTGATGCGCCGGCTGCGCAGCCGGAGAACGCGCCACCGAGCCAGAATGTACCGACACGTGTCGATATCGAACGTATCGCCCACCTGGTTTACCAGATGATGCTCAAGGACCTGGCAATCGAACGCGAACGAGGCGCTTGGGAACGTGCCATTTGAAGAAATAGATCCGCTCATTGGGACCAGCTTCTGGATCGAGGTCCAGGGCATTGTGCTCGCGTCGTTCGCGGAGTGCTCGGGCATTAGCGCGGAAACAGAAATTCAGGAGTACTCGGAGGGTGGCCGCAACGACGTGGTATACAAGCTGCCCGTGCGGACGAAGTACTCCAATATTTCCCTGCGACGTGGGTGGACCACGTCCAATCAATTGTGGAGCTGGTACCAGGAAGTGATCGATGGGTTGATCCGGCCGCGAGACTGCTCGATTGTGATGTGCAGCAACCACGGCCAGAGCCCCGGCGAAGAGCTCGCGCGCCTGAACGTCGCGCAAGCATTTCCCGTGAAGTGGCAGGGCCCTGATTTACGAGTGGAGTCCAACGGCGCGGCCATCGAGACGTTAGAGCTAGCCCACCTGGGGTTCCGTCCAGGGTGACCACCACCCGCACCCAACGCCCGCTGCCGTTTGCGGTCGCGCCCTCACGGTTGCCGTCGTTCGCTACGTACCCGATGGCGCAGTGCGCGCGCGCAGTGACGGTATGAGCGACTCCCGTTTGGCGGGCGGACAGGTTGCGTCGGTTGGCGCGCGAGCGCTCGAGCGCGCCGATTGGTTCCGTGGCCTGCGCGCCTGGAGCCAATGGCGTCAGTGGCTCCGCGATCGTTGGCGCACCCGCGGTCTGGGCCTCCACGGCCGCGGCCCATCTGGCCCAGGCGGGTTCCCGGCGCCAGCGCTCGAGTTTCCGGCAACGACGCAGGACGCGTGCTCCGAGTTTCCGGGCGTAGAACCGCCGCCTCCCGCACCCGATATGCAAGCCGAACTGTCCAGTGCACCCACGCTGCGCGCGCCGATCGTGCGCCGTCGCGAGACTGCGCTGGCGCCCCGTGCTGCTCTCACCGGTGCCCGCGAGCTGGCGGCTCCAGTTCAGCCAGCGGTGCAGCGGGAACGCGAACGACTCGGCGCGAGCATCGCACCAGTGGAGCGGCCAGAGCCGCGCCCACTGGCATCGGAGTGGCCGCGCTCGGTGCCTGCAACCAAATCGGTGGTAACCCAGCGACGGAGTCCAGGCGAACGGCAGGCGCCAGTCCCGCCGCGCGCAAGCACTAGCGCAACCGCCACCACTACGGCGCGCACGACCACGACCAGCACCGTGAGCACCAGTGTTCGCCGACAACAATCACAGAGCTCAGCAACGCCAAGGCCGTTCGGCGCAACTCCACCGCCGACTGCAATGCCCAAACCGGTAGCAGCAACTCCGTCGCGCGCTGCAACGGCACCGACCGCTGCAGCGCCGCCACCGCCGAGGGTTCAGGTTGTTGCGCGCCCAACAGTTGAGACGGCCAGTGTGGCCAGGCGAGTCGGCGCCTTGCGAGCGCGCTCGTATGTGACCGAGCTCCAGTCACCGCGCCCAGACGCCGCCGCGCGCAGCGCCGAAGAGGCAGAGAGATCCCCCGCCTCGGCC
>JAFAZN010000291.1 GCA_019239775.1 Chloroflexota bacterium | reverse complement strand
CTCGATGCCGTCCAAGGTGTACGAGATCATGGCCAGCGCGCGACCGGTCCTGGCAAGTGCCGATTGGCAGAGTGACCTGTGGGAATTAGTGACTTCAACTGGCTGCGGAGTGTGTATCGAACCGGATGAGCCCGAAAAGCTCGCAGCCGCCATTCTTACAATGCGCGCAACTCCCCGGCAGAGCGCCGATATGGGCCGCCGTGGGCGGATTGCGGCCGAGCAGTTCTACTCGCGCGACGCCGTCGTCGCGCAATACGACCAGCTGATCCATTCCCTCACGCAGAACTCGGAGGTCACAGCGTGGTAGTCGACACATCGCCAGCTTCTGCGTCAACGGCAACAACAACCTTCGAGGCGCTTCTCGAATTCGATGAAGTTGTCCAGGAGCCGTTTCTGAAACGACCTTTCGACGTTGCGCTTGCCGCGATCATGCTACTGCTCTCGGCGGTGGTGTGGCTGGCGATTGCCGCGGCGATCAAACTCGAGGACGGTGGCCCGGTCTTCTATCGGCAGGAGCGCTGGGGTCGAAACCAGACTCGCTTCAGAGTGTGGAAGTTCCGCAGCATGGTGACCACCTCCGATCGCGATTTCGGCATCACGCAAGCCACCGCAAATGATCGTCGCGTGACGCGGGTCGGTCAACTGTTGCGAGCGACGGGGTTGGATGAGCTGCCGCAACTGCTCAACATTCTGCATGGCGAGATGAGCTTTGTCGGGCCGCGTGCGCTCTCGACATCTGAGCGCAACCAGGACGGCACGCCACTCCAGTACGAGAATACGCCGGGCTTCTCCACGCGGCTGCGCGTGCGGCCAGGCCTCACCGGTCTGGCGACAATCTACCTGCCGAAAGATGCGCCGTCGCTGTTGAAGTTTCGCACCGATCTCCTGTACGTACGGCGTCTTTCGTTCTGGCTGGATATGCGCCTGGTGATGTTGTCGTTCTGGATCAGCTTCCGCGGAAAGTGGGAAACGCGCGCACACAAAGTATGAACGCTGAAGTTCCGATGGTACGCATCCAGCCGTCGCAAGGCTGGGTGTCCCTCAAGCTGGGCGACATCTGGGAGCACCGCGAGTTGGTGTACTTCCTGGCCTGGCGTGACGTTGCGATCCGCTACAAGCAGACGATTTTCGGCGCCACGTGGGCGATCATTCAGCCGCTGATCCAGATGGTAGCGTTCAGCCTGTTTTTCGGGCAGCTCGCGCAGATTCCGTCAAACGGCATTCCGTACCCGATCTTCAGCTATGCCGCGCTGCTGCCGTGGAACTATTTCGCCACGGCGCTGGCGAAATCATCGAACAGCCTGGTTGGTCAACAGAACTTGATTAACAAGGTGTATTTTCCGCGGCTGGTGCTGCCACTTTCGAGTGTGCTGGCGCCGCTACTGGACTTCGGGATCGCGTTTTTGGTGCTGCTGGCGATGATGGTGTTCTACGCCATCGCGCCCACACCGGCGATCTTGCTCGTGCCCTTGCTGGTGCTGCTGAGCATCATGTCAGCCCTGGGTGCAGGGCTATGGCTTTCAGCCCTGAACGTGGACTATCGCGACGTGGGTTACATCGTGCCGTTTCTGGTGCAAATCTGGATGGTGGCCACACCCGTGGCGTATCCCAGCAGCCTGCTGACGGACCCCTGGCTGTACTTCCTCTACGGCCTGAATCCGATGGCCGGAGTCATCGAAGGCTTCCGCTGGGTCCTGCTCGGCGCCGAAATGCCAACTCAACTGCTCCTCCAATCAATCACCGTTTCGGTACTGTTGATTGTGAGTGGAGCGCTCTACTACAGACGTGCGGAGAGAAGCTTTGCGGATATTGCCTGAGTTGTCATCGTGGTTGCTGAATGAGTGATCTGGCGGTTCGCGTAGAAAATCTCGGAAAGCAGTATCACATCGGTCAGCGTGCGCACTACAACACCGTGCGCGAAGCCTTCAGCAATCTGGTTGCGTCACCCTTCGGAAAGCTGCGTGGCCGGCCAGTGGTGCGGCAGCCGTCGCGGCATTTTCGGTCCAACACGTTCTGGGCGCTGCGCAATGTCTCGTTTGAGTTGCGTCAGGGTGAATTGCTAGGGATCATCGGCCGCAACGGCGCGGGCAAGAGCACGCTGCTCAAGATCCTCTCTCGCATCACCGAACCAACTGAAGGCGTGGCCGACATCCGCGGCCGCGTCCGCTCCCTTCTGGAGGTCGGCACTGGCTTCCATCCAGAGTTGACCGGTCGAGAGAACATCTATCTAAATGGCGCCATCCTCGGTATGAAACGCGCCGAAATTACCCGCAAGTTCGACGAAATCGTCGCCTTCGCCGAGATCGAACGCTTCATCGATACACCCGTCAAGTGGTACTCCAGCGGCATGTACACCCGCCTCGCCTTCAGCGTAGCGGCACACCTGGAGCCAGAAGTCCTGATCGTCGACGAAGTCCTGGCGGTCGGCGACATCGGCTTCCAACAACGCTGCCTCGGAAAAATGGAAGAAGTCAGCGCCGGCGGCCGAACCGTATTTTTCGTGTCACACATGATGTTCGCGATCACACGACTGTGCAAACGGGTCATGTTGATCGATGGCGGGCGCGTTATCGCGGATGGGGGCACGGATGACGTGGTGGCGCAATACAATAGTCTCATTGGCGGCGATGGGTCCGCCGCGCGTGCTTGGGTGGAACACCCTGCCGAGCCCGCAAGTCTGGCCATAAGGCTGCGCTCAGTACGCGCAAGACGCGAGGACGGGCACATTGCCGAGGAGGTTGACATGGGACGCCCGGTTGCGATCGAGATGGAGTACGACGTCTTGCAGCCTGGGTTTGTACTGGTGCCTAGCTTTCAGTTCTTCAATCAGCAGGGCGCCTGCCTCTTCGCCAGCACAAATCCAGATCGTGCCGACCATCCGCGTCCAATTGGGCGTTACACCAGTACATGCTGGATACCCGGTGACCTATTGAACGAAGGAAGGATTCATGTCGGCGCATCCATTGCTTCGACGGACCCGTATTTAGTCCACGTTTCTGCACAGCACGCCGTCGCATTCGACGTCAAAAATTCAGTGCTCGCAGACTCGCACTTGACCGCCAACAGTCGCGATTATCCAGGACTGGTCCGCCCGAATCTCACCTGGACGACCGACGTCGCTACGCTTCCTACCGATCTCGCCATCGCTGTCTAGCGCGCTGTACTAAGTAGCGCCGCGGAGAAGCTGAGGACGCGAATTCGTTGGACGAGGACATCTGGTTTGACTCAAATCTTGCGACGGATGTGATCAAAAGCATGCGTGACTGGCGAATTGGCCCGTTTAGGGATGCGAACCTCAAGCTCAACGACTCCGGGTTCCGCGTGATTGATGAACAACTTCTAAGTACTGCGCCAACCACGATCCATAATATGACGCTACTCGGCGACTACTGGTCGGATAGGCCCCGGAGATATTTCGGACACAAGGGCAAGCGGGACGTCAGTTGCGGTGCACTGGCCCATGGAGAGGACAGCGAAGCCGTCGCCTGGATTGGCGACCGGGTCACCGGACTCCGAATCATCACAGACCTTCAGTCGTCGTCTTTCAGAGTAGACGAGATCACACTTCTCGTCGCCGATTCATCGAGTGGTACCCCATGAACCTCTTGCGCGCTTTTCGCAGCTTCCACGGGCTTGGCGTCGACACAAATGGAAAAGTCCAAGAGGCGGCTGCCCCACCAACAGAACTAGTTGAACGCCTCATCCGAGAGTTACCCAAGTTGCATGCGGTATCGCAAGATGACGCTCGCTGGCTGACCGAGCTCGGATTTCCTGTTGAAGCTGGCCCGGTCAGCTGGGCGGTTCCGCCCCAAGTACTCCGGTACTTCGCAGAGGCCGTCAAGCCAACAGATCTGACTGTTGAAACGGGCGCAGGCCAGTCGACTGTAGCGCTTGCCGCGCTCGCCAAACACCACACGTGCATAACCATTGACCGGTATTGCGTCGACGCAACCTTGCTTTACATGGAGCAGATTGGTATCCCGCGCTCCAAGGTGACATTCGTTGTGGAGTCATCTGACACAGCGCTGCCGAAGCTTGCGCCACCTGAAAAATTCGACTTCGCATACATTGACGGTGAACACGGGTACCCGTTTGCTGCGCTGGACTGGCACTTTATCGACAAGCACTTGAAGGTGGGCGGAATCATTGGCTTCGACAATGTCGAGGTTCCATCGGTACACAACCACATTGAGTTTCTGGAGCTCAACCGGACCTACCGACTCGTGAAAAACGTTTCGGAGCCCTCACTGCAGTGCTACGGCGCGTACTTCTATACCAAACTCGTCGACCAGGACAGGAATTCTGGTTCGCAGCTCTACAATCACCGCCGCGTTCCGGGCTTCTTTCCTCAGGAAAACTCGGTTTGGCCCTGGACCTGATGCCGGTCGGCGTGGGCACATCTGATGTCTGAAACGCTCACCTGGCAACGAGGTGACATGGCCAAGCCCGTGCATGGCGAGGGGATCGCCGGACCGACACGCGCCCGCATCATTGCGTTTTACCTTCCGCAGTTCCACCCGATCCCTGAAAACGACACTTGGTGGGGGAAGGGCTTTACTGAGTGGACGAATGTCAGTCGCGCAAAGCCCTTATACCCGGGCCACGTCCAGCCCAAGCTGCCAAGTGAACTTGGGTTCTACGATCTCCGAGTACCTGAGACGCGTGCTCAGCAGGCGGCGCTGGCGCGCGAATACGGCGTCACCGGTTTCTGTTATTGGCACTATTGGTTCGAAGGGCGGCGGCTGTTAGAGCGGCCATTTATGGAGGTTCTTGCCTCCGGGGAACCGGACTTTCCGTTTTGTCTTGGATGGGCAAACCAGAGTTGGACCGGCATCTGGCATGGTGCACCCAATCGTGTTCTCATCGAACAGACATATGGCGACCGCGATGAGATGCGACGGCACTTCGATTCCGTTCTACCCGCGTTCATAGATCCGCGTTATATGCGTGTGGATGGCCGTCCGATCTTCGTCCTCCACCAACCCCACGAGATGGCCGACTCACGGACCTTCACAGATTTGTGGCGAGAATGGGCGCGCTCTGAAGGCCTGCCTGGGATCTACTTCCTCGGCACGCATGACGTGGACTGGCCTGCGCGCGACTACGGCTTCGACGGGACCATCTTGTCGAATCCCTGGCGCGTTCTACGCTATCGTTCACGGCCTCGATTTGACGACGTTGTCGCCAGGGTCCTGAAAGGTCGCGACACCACCTGGGCGAGCCGTCGATTCTTGGGTTGGCCAATGCGAATCCCGTACCAGGATGTTCTGGACCATGCCATACCGCCTGAGATTGGCGAAACGGTGTATCCAAATGTGCTTCCGAATTGGGACAATACACCCCGGTCCGGACGAAACGGTCTGGTAATCACGGGAAGCTCACCGGAGCTGTTCCATGAACACCTGAGTCGTGCGATTTCGCTTGTCGAGAAGAGGCCTTATCAACGGCGCCTCGTCTTCCTCAAGTCGTGGAACGAATGGGCTGAGGGCAACTTTGTCGAGCCTGACGTATTGCACGGACGGCGTTACCTTGAAGCGGTCCAGCAGGCCCAGATCGCGCCCGCGCGCCCGATGATTGCAACAGTAGGACGCGCCGGTGACGACTGAAGTTTTCGAGGATGTCTATTACGGTCAGGTTCGGCCGGAGGTTCTCGCGCTTGTGCCCGATAGTGCTCGGCGAATGCTCGAGCTCGGCTGTGGTTACGGCAAAATGGCCGCCGCGCTCAAGGCACGTCAGGAATGCCAGGTGACGGGTATTGAGTACGTCCAGCGAGCAGCGGAGTGCGCGGCGGAGCACCTCGATCGGGTGATTGTCGCCGACTGCGAGCAGGTCGACTTCGAGACTGCCTTCGGTAGTGTAGAGTTTGACTGTGTAATCGCGGCCGATGTGCTCGAGCACTTGCGTGATCCCGAGGCGATGCTCTTGCGCTTACTGCCGTACCTCACGAGCGACGCCGTGATCGTCGTCAGTATTCCGA
>JAFAZN010000337.1 GCA_019239775.1 Chloroflexota bacterium | reverse complement strand
AGCGCGTCTTCGCTGTACTCCTCCAGCACCTTCGGTAGTTCGTCGTTATCCGACTCCACATCGAGCGGCCGCACGCGATACAGCTCCGGATGCGCAGCGGCGTAGGGCTCGATGCCCTTTTCGAAATTCTCCAGCATGCGCAGCATCATCCTGCGCATATGGATGACCGCCACGTCCGAGCTGCCAAGGTGCTCTTCGCTGCGGTCGAGGATGTAGCCCATCCCCTCATTCATGGCCTGGTCCTGCGTCGGGATGAACGGAATACCGGTGAAGCTGAGTTTGCGCTGCTTATCGCGGTCCAGTCCATACATGTTCGAGCGGCGGAACTTGGCCAGACGTGTATCGATCTCCTTCCCATCCGGGAAGCGGAACGTGCCGGGCTCCGTCGGCAAAAACGGCCGATTGCGCGGCGGCGCCTCACCCTGGCCCCAGTCTTTGACCGGTCGTACACCGCCAATCAGATAGCGCCAGCAGTGATTATCGTCGATTGGCATCCAGATGGTCGCGCCGCCCGCGTAGCCGGAGGCTGACGGAATCAGGGCGGTCATTGGCATGAGAAACTGCGTCACACGCCAGTAGTAGTTGCCCTTTCGCTGCGCGCGACGACCTCCATACACGAAGCCATAGTCGGTATCCAGCGCGAATAACCGCGGATGTCGGTCGTTCGTGTAGCCGTCATTGCGAACCAGGTTCTGGATGCCGGTACCGTCGTCACCGAACGTGGAGTGCAGGAACGAGACATGCGCGGTATCCAGCTCGCCCTCGAGGTTCTGCAGCCAGTTGGATTCCACGAGGAACTTCAACCCGCGGCGCTCGTTTTCGGGGACCTCCGTGAACGGCATCTCCGGCGGTCGGGCAGGCTGGTGCTCCGGCGGGCCCATGTACACCCAGATCATGCCGCCGATCTCATAGGTTGGGTAGGCGCGTACACTGAGCCGCTCTTTGAAGTCGGACTCCGGCGGTTCGCTGGGCATGTCGACGCACTGGCCCGAGGTATCGAACTTCCACCCGTGATAGACGCAGCGCAGACCACATTCCTCGTTGCGCCCGAAGTAGAGCGGGGCGCGACGATGCGGACAAAACGCGTCGACCATGCCGACTTTGCCGTTGCTATCTCGGAAGGCGACCAGGTCTTCACCCAGGGTTCGGGTTCGAATCGGGTCCCCGTCGTTCTGCGGCAACTCGTCGGACAGGAGCGCGGGAAGCCAGAAGCGGCGCAAGAATTCACCCATCGGTGTCCCGCGGCCAACGCGAGTCAGTCGCTCGTTTTCTTCGAGGCTCAGCATGTCCTCGATTTTAGTCCTAAACGACGGGTGTGAGTTCCCGCTGTGGGTGCGACGTCTCTGTGGTTCGGGTTGGTTGACCCGGCAGTGCCGGGTCGGCCGCAACGGATGGCGCGCCTGCATCGCGTACCGCGGGGTCGAGCGCGTCGCGAATCGCATCACCTACCAGGTTGAAGGCCAAGACGGTAAGCACGATGGCCAGCCCAGGGAAGAAGGTGAGCCACGGCGCCTCGCGCAACACGATCTGACCGCTATTGATCATGTTGCCCCACGTTGGCGTGGGCTCGGTCACACCGAGCCCGAGGAACGACAGTAAGGCCTCGGTCAAAATGGCGGTGGGAATCTGCAGCGTGCAGAGCACGATGATGGGATCCACCGCGTTGAGCAAAACGTGGCTCCAGATCACGCGAGGCGCCGAGGCGCCAACCGCGCGGGCGGCTTCAACATACTCACGCTCGCGGATCGACAGGATCGTGCCGCGCGTAAAGCGCGTGAAGCGCGGGATCACCCCAACACTGATTGCCAGCACCACAGTCAGCAGATTGCTGCCCAGGATCGTGACAGTGACCATCGCGAGAATCAGCGCTGGAAATGCCAGAAACACGTCGGTGATGCGCATCACCAGCTCGCTGACCCAACCCTTGAAGTAGCCTGCGAGCACACCGAACAGGGTGCCGAGCAGTCCGCTGAGTGCGACAACACCCACGCCCACCAGGAGCGATATCCGGGCGCCCCACAGCACCCGGGACAGAATGTCGCGACCGAGTCGGTCAGTTCCCAGGATGTGTTCGGGTGACGGTGGTTTCAGGCGGAACAGAACGGACTGGCTCGTCGGATCTGGGACCGGTAAAAGAGGTACGCACAGCGCCAGCAAGATCACCAGCGCGATGAATGTGACACATAGCGTGATGGGCACGTTGTTGATCAGTGCGCGCCCGAGGCGACCAAACTTCACGCGCGCACTCGCGGATCGGCGACCGTGTACAGCAGGTCCGTCGCGAGGTTCAACAGCACCACCAGGACCACCGAGATGATCATGACACCCTGGATGACCGGATAGTCACGCGCATTGATGGCATCCAGAATCAGTCTGCCCAGGCCAGGCCGCGTAAACACGGTCTCGGCGACCACGGCGCCGCCAAGCAAGGTGCCGAAGTTCAGGCCCACTACGGTGAGGACCGGAATAAGTGCGTTTCTGAGCGCATGGGAGCCGATCACTGCTGTTGGGCCGAGCCCTTTTGCCCTGGCTGTTCTCACGTAGTCGTTGGCGAGAACAGACAGCAGGCTCGAGCGCGTGATACGCGCGATGAGGCCCACCTGGAAGAAGCCGGTCGCAATCGATGGGAGGATCAATGACCTGATGACATCAACCGGCGTATCACCCGCCCCCGCTGATGGGAGGATTGGCCACTGCAGCGTGAAGGCCAGCAGCAGCAGGAGACCCCAGACGAACACCGGTACGGAAATGCCCGAAAGCGCGCCAATACTGGCCAGATAATCCAGCCAGGTGCGCCGCTTCAGCGCCGCCAGTACGCCGAGCGGAACGCCGATGACCACCGACACGACGGTTCCGCACAGCGTGAGTAGCAGCGTCGGCCCGACTGCTTGCGCGAGCAGCGTTGTCACCGGTACGCGCAGCGCCAGCGAACGGCCGAGGTCCAGGTGAGCGAGCCCGACTGCATAGTCGGCAAATTGGGCGAGCAGCGGCTTGTCCAGCCCGAGCTGGGATTTGAGGTCCGCAACGGCCTGCGGCGTGGCATTGGTGCCCAACATCGCGGCGGCCGGATCGCCCGGCAGCACGCGCATCAGGAAGAACACCACGATCAGCGCCCCGATCGTGGTGGGTACCAATTGCAGCAGCCGCCCGCCAACGTGCCTCACGCTATTGCGCTACTCCCGTCGCCCGTGCAGCGAACCTCGCGGAGCGCGCCCGGCCTCACCAACACCTGGGCGCACGCACCCCGAACCTCGAAACCTCACTGGAAGTAGAGGCGCGTGAGATCAATCCCCCAGATGGCTTCTTGTGATGGCATGCCTTTCAGCGATGAGACGGTGATGGAGCGGTCCAGCAGCATCGCCAGCGGGATCATGTCCACGTCGTTGATGATCTTCTTTTGAAGATCAACATACATCTGCTGCCGCTTCGCTGGATCCAGCTCGCGCCTTGCAGCAGCCAGGTCAGACTCCAGGTCCGCGTGCGACACGTAAATAGCACCGCGGTACTTGGGCGAGAACATGTCCGAAAGAATGATGTCTGCATCGGGCTGTCGCTGGCAGCAGTGCAGCGCGAAGTTGATGCCCTGGTTCTGCACCACTCGACCAATAAATGTCGGCTGATCCAGCACCTCTTCAGTAACGCGGATGCCGACCTGTTTCAGTTGTTCCGACAGCACATCAGAGGCGAGCTTTTGCACGTCGTAGACGTTGAGGGTGGTGTCGAGTCCGTCAGGAAACCCCGCGTCTGCCAGCAACTGCTTGGCTTTGGCAGGGTCGTGGTCAAAGTGCGGCACATCCGTCGTGGTGCCCACGAATCCGTCAGGCACTGGCGAATACCACGGGGTCCCGTACCCAGGCCACGCGAGATCGATCATCTGCTGGCGGTCCACCGCATAGGCGATCGCCTGGCGCACCTTCAGGTTGTCGAAGGGCGGTACGGTGATGTTCATCAGCAGCACCTCGGGCAGGTTGCGGCTGAACTTGTCCTGGACGTAGCCCTCCTTTACTAGACGATCCACCACCGCGGGATCGTCCGGTGCAATGAGCAGCATGTCGTACTGGCCGTTTTCCAGACCTACCACCTGGGCGTTCGGATCCGGAATGGTGCGGGTGATGATGCGTTTGATGGGCGGCTGCGGACCGAAGTAGTTCGGATTCGCGGTGATGACCGCCTCCTGCTTGGGCGTGCCGCTTTCGAACTGGTACGGTCCGGTGCCGATCGGATTCCAGGCGTAGTCCTGACCGTACTGCTGGACCGCTTTCATGTTGACGATCGGACCAGACCGATAGTCGGTCAACAACTGCGCAAAGGCCGCGTACGGTTCGCTGAGGATGAACTTGACCGTGTAATCGTCGACGACCTGGACCTCTTTCAACATGGTGATGGAGCCGGCGAACGGCGACTTCGTGTCGGGGTTCTTCACCCGGTCGAATGAGGCTTTGACGTCATTGGCGGTGAAATGACCGAAGCCTTTTTGCCACTCCACGTCCTGTCGGAGTTTGAAGGTGTAGGTCAGGCCGTCCTGCGAAACATCCCAGCTGGTGGCGAGGTCGCCAGTCAGCTCGGCGGTGTCCGGCTTGTACTTCAGGAGCGAGTCGTACACGTTGCGAATGATCAACATCTCCTGGTTGGTCGCAGCGAAGTGGGGGTCCAGCGTGCCCTGGTTGGCCTGGAACACGATCGTGAGCGTGTCCTTGCTGGATTTCGGCGCGCCGCTTGACTGGGCGGCCGCTGGCGCGCTTGTCGCTGCCGGAGCGGTGGTCGCCGCCGCGGCGGGTGGGGGGCTGGTCGGCTGAGCCGCCGGCGCCTGCGTTGGCGCGCCAGTCTGCGGGGTTGCGGCGCCACCGCAGGCCGCGGCCAAGAACGCCAGCGCGCACAGCGCTGGAACAAACGATCGCTTCCACCTCATGACCAATGACCTCCCCGCTTCAAGAGACGGCGGCGCCTTCCACCACAGGCACGCGCGTGACTTCGTGCGCCTGCAACTTTGGCAGCACTTCGCTTGCGAATCGACGAATCTGATGCATGAACATTTCGTGCGGCATCGCGCCGCGGTTCAAGTTGACGGTCACCTGGTTTGCGCCGGCGTGATCGGCTGAGCTGATGATACGTTCCACAATTTCATCGGCGGTGCCCCAGGGCATGTTCTCGGCCTGTTGGCGGATGCCTTCGAGAGTCATGCCGCGATACCGCTCGCGATTCCCACTGACGTATTGCACATTTTCGGGTCGCAAATAGTCGTGCGACGCGTTGCTGACGTACCCGACCTGCGCCTGCAAATCACGCTCAGTGATGTTGCCGTGACTGAACAAGGTGCGATTGAAGTACAGCGCGTACGGCGCAGCCTCTTTCACGGCTTGCTCTTTGGAGTCAGCAACGTAGACATCGGCTGCGATGACGAGATGCCCGGGCGTGATGTGATGCCCGTGCTGCTCCAGGTGACGCGAGTAGTACCGAATGACATCTTCCCGCACTCCCCTGTGCGCGCCCTGTCCTGGAGTGATGGGAATGTTGTGCTTGCCGGCCCATTCGATGGTTTCCTTTGATGCGGTGACCGGGACCCACACGGGTGGATGCGGCTGCTGCACCGGCCGCGGCCAGATGGAAACGTCCTTGTAGGTCCAGAACTGGCCTTCGTAGGAGAAAACCTCTTCGGTCCAGGCCCGCCGAATGATCTCCCAGGCTTCTTCGAACCTTGCCCTGGACTCGGAAAGTGGCACGTTGTAGACGTTATGCTCGCGCGGGATGCCGCGGGCGAAGCCGCTGATGATTCGACCGTTGGAGAGGCAGTCCAACATGGCGATCTCTTCGGCCAGCCGCAACGGCTCGTGAATTGGCAGGAGGTTGCCGTAGATCAACAGCTTGAGCTTTGTTGTTCTCTGCGCAGCGGAGGCAGCCAGCAGGTTCGGCGAGTTCATCAGCCCATACGGCGAGGTGTGGTGCTCGTTAAAGCCGACCCCGTCGAAGCCGAGGCGATCGAGCTCTTCCCAGGCCTCGAGGTGCTCCGCATAGGTCCTGGCGGCGACCTCCGGCTTGAAGAAGCGCTTCTCCAATGGCCAGGGCAGCTCCGTGGCGCCATTTTTGACATGCTCGAGATTTTCACCGTACGGGAGAAGATCGAAGACAAAGACTTTCACAAAACGCGGCCCCCAGGGTGACGATCGGTATACCGATACCTAATGTGGGTCCGATTGTATGATCTTTCACGGCGTCGAGCGCTCCGAACTGTGGACGAGCGCAGCTTCAAATATATGGCGGTTAGTGGGTCACACTTGATTGCACGACCGCCAACCGCAGTTTGCGTCGCATGGGCCATGGGGGCATCGAAGCCGGTGTAGCAGGAGCACGTGCCTGTACTGGGGCACACAGCGTGTGGCGCCTGGCAGCAGTGCGCCCGAAACGTAAGCGCCCGCCGAATAGGCCCCTCACGCGGGGGGACGGGGCGGGAAGGAGCGACCGCGCGAAGCGCGACGAGCGACTGGCCCCCGGGGGCGCAGCCCCCTGCCCCAAAGCAACTGCTGGCGGTTTTCTCTGGTGAAAGTGTGGGGCCCTATACTGGTCACCTCCAGTGAGTTTGCGCCACGCGCTCCTTGGCGTCATCAAGGACACCCCACTTACGGGCTACGACCTGGTGCGCCATTTCCAGGGCACCGTGGGCTTTTTGTGGTCCGCACCGCAGTCGCAGATTTACCCCGAATTGCGACGCATGGAATCTGAGGGTTTGATCAAGGCCAAAGTCGCACCACGAGGCAAGAAGGCGCAAAAGCGCATCTATTCGATCACCGACGCAGGGATGCTTGAGTTGCGTCGCTGGGCCACGGACTTCATGCCGCTCCCCGCGCAGCGCGATCCGATCGTGCTGAAGGCGGCCTTCTTCGACCTGGCCCCCATCGAGGCTGTGCGCGAGCAACTCAGAGCACACATCGCCCAGTTCCAGTGGCGCATGGAGCAGTGGCAGGCGCGAGAAGACGCCATCCGCGAGCGCCGCGCCGAGCTGGTGGAGGTGTGGCTCTCGCGGCAGCCGGTCGAAGAGCACGAACACATCATCAAGTTGAAGATCCACGCGCTGGAGGGCCTGATCGGCCGAGCGCACGCGGAGATTTGCTGGGCGCGCCAGGGTCTGGCGCTGTGCGACGAGATCGAGGAGCAACGCGCCCTGGCCCAACTGCAAAACGGCAAAGCGGCGAGCGCGGGTGGCTGACGCCAGCCTGCCGCTCCTTCCAACCACCGTCGTCGGCAGTTATCCGCAACCCGACTGGCTGGTCGACCGCGAAAAGCTGCTGAGCCGGCTCCCGCCGCGCGTACGCGCCAGAGATGTCTGGCGTATCCCCGAGCCGTTCCTCGAACAAGCTCAGGATGATGCGACGCTGCTGGCTCTCAGAGATATGGAGCGCGCCGGCATCGACGTCATCACCGATGGCGAAATGCGTCGCGAAAGCTACAGCAACCGCTTCGCGACGGCGCTTGACGGTATCGACCTGGACAATCCCGGCTCGCGCCCCGGCCGTAGCGGTCGCCCGGATATCGTGCCGCGCGTGGTGGGCAAGATTCGCCGCACGCGACCGGTCGAAGTGCGCGATGTCGAATTCCTGCGAGCCAATACAGATCGCACGATCAAGATCACCGTCCCCGGGCCGTTCACGATGACCCAGCAGGCGGTGGATGACTTCTATGGCGACGAAACGCAGCTGGCCATGGACTTCGCGATTGCCGTCAACGAGGAGATCCACGACCTGATCGCCGCCGGCGCCGACGTCATTCAGATCGACGAGCCGTACCTGCAGGCGCGCGTCGAAGCTGCGCAGCAATACGCCATCGCGGCCATCAACCGCGCCCTCGAAGGGGTGCGCACGACGACGGTGGTGCACACGTGCTTTGGCTACGGCCTGGTGGTTCAGAACAAGCCGGCCCACGTCGGCTATCCGTTCCTCGAGCAGTTGCTCGACACAAGCGTGGATCAACTGTCCATCGAGGCAGCCCAACCTGGATCAAGCCTCGACCTGTCGGTGCTCGAACGGCTCGGGAACAAAACGGTGGTTCTGGGGGTGCTGGACCTCGGGACGGCCGATGTTGAGTCAGAAGAGGTGGTGGAGCGGCGCATACGCGGTGCGCTCGAGCACGTGCCGCCCGAGCGCCTCGTGCTGGCGCCTGACTGTGGCATGAAGTACCTGCCGCGCCAGGCGGCCTTTGAGAAATTGCAGGTCATGGTGCGAGCCGCCCGTCATGTGCGTTCTGGCTTGCAGCTACCGACCGGCGTAGCCAGCCGATAAACTTCGAGACGTCGCGGCGCGGCGTGTTCAAGCTGAAAGAGGCTGGCCGGTGCGACGGTCTGTTTTTCCTACCGCCAGATGCCAATGGCGAGCGCCAGCCAGCCCAGCAGGAAGGCCACGCCGCCGAGCGGTGTGATCGCGCCAAGCCAGGTCACGCCGGAGGTGGCCAGGGCGTAGAGGCTGCCGGAGAACAGCAGGGTGCCAGCCATAAACAGCCATCCAGAAGCCGTGAGCCAGGCAGAACCATCGGTGGAAAATCGTGCCAGCAGAATGCCCACGCCCACCAGCGCCAGCGCGTGGTACATCTGGTACGTCGCGCCGGTCTGGAAGACGCCGAGCATGTCGGCTGAGAGGCGATTGCGCAGCGCGTGCGCCCCGAACGCGCCAGCGGCGACGGCCAAACAGCCGCTCAGCGCGCCGATCGAGATAAACACCTTGTCCACGCCTACACATTAGCCAAGCCGCTTCATACCCTCACGGACTCACG
>JAFAZN010000303.1 GCA_019239775.1 Chloroflexota bacterium | reverse complement strand
GGCCGAAGATCTGGACATCGCTCATGCTGTACCAGACGCCGATCGCGAAGGGGTAGGCGATGAAGACCAGCAGGAGCAGCAGCGCGGGCGTCATGAGGACGTAACCGAGGACGTTCTCGCGGTCGAGCAGCCCGAACGAAGACGCGGCCAGCCCGCGCCGCGCCGCAGGGGCTGTCGCCACACGGGTTTCGGCGGTCACTGCTTGCGCCTCCTGCTGCTCACGCCCGAGGGCTCAATGAACCAGGAGGTGTCCTGGACCTCGATGCGGAAGTGAACCGTTCTAAGGACATGCCTCTCAGATAGCCGGAACTTTTGGGGATCATGGAGCCTCAGGAACTGTAGATCTGTTTCATCTCAGCTTCGGCTTGCGCCACCGAGTCCGCGGGGCTCATGCCCTGCACGGCGGCACGGGCAAACATGTTCACGATGACGTACTTGGCGAACACCTCGTTGGTTGCCGCGGTCGGCTGGCCCGAATAGCCCAGGGCTCTCGCGATCTTGCCAGCGTTCTGGAACGGCTTCAATGCCGCCGGCAGGCTGTCCCACATCTTGCTCTGCGCCATGCGGTCGCCTGGACCGACCGTGTAGCCCTTCTGCAGCTCGAACCAGGGGTCGTACTGGGCGGGGTCCATGAACCAGCGGATGAACTCCTTGCTGGCATCCAGGTTCTTGCCCGTGACGTAGGTCGGAATCCCGTGCGTGTGATCCAGGAACCAGGCGAGCTGGCCGGCGGGACCCTTCGGTGGGAGGAAGTGGTCCATTTGATCTGCCCAGGGCTTCGGCGGCGTCTTTCCGTCGAGGCCCGCGCCAACGAAGTAGATGCTGGCACCGTTCAGCGTGGCCGAAATCTCGTCCGCCAGAAACGCCGTGTTGTTGCCGCTATCGTCCCACGAGGCGGCGCGATGATCGAGTCCGTCGTCCCACAGCTTCTTGGCGAACGTGACCGCGTCAACCGTTTCTTTGGAGTTGATGGCAATCGTCTTGCCGTCGTCCTGAACTTCCTTGCCACCGAAGGACCACAGCAGCGGATAGAAGAAGGTGGGTGCATCCCCAAACGTCTGGGCGAAGGTCTGACCCACCGGCTTCCCGATCCCGGCCACCGCTTTGACCACGTTGTCGAAGTCGTCCCAGGTTTGCGGCACCTGCACGCCGGCCTGCTGGAAGTAGTCCTTGCGATAGACGAACGCGTTGCCAAAGATCGCGTATGGCACACCGCGGTACTTGCCGTCGACCGTCGCACTGGTATTGACCTGGTCGTAGAACTTGCCGTACTTCGGCTGGATCTCATTGGCGAGATCGCTCAGGTCGTACAACCCTTCTGCAAGCGAGTGCGGGGCCAGGTACTGCATTTGAAAAATGGTCGGCCCCGACTGGCCCTGGATCGCAGCAGTAAAGCGCGCAACCAGGTCGTTGGCATTGATCGTTTCGACCGTGACGTTGACGCCCGTTTGCTTGCCCCAGTCATCCGCCTGCTGCTTGAAGAACGGGTCGGCGGTGGGGATGAAGTGGTTCCACTGCAGCAGGTTGACCTCGGCGCCGCCGATATTGGCCGGTGCGGCGGTGGTGGGCTTAGCGGCGGCCGGTTGCGTTGCTGCCGCGGCTGGAGCACTCGTGGCCGCACCCGCAGCGGGGGCGGTCGTCGGCTTGGCCGCCGGGGGTGAGGTCGGCGCGGCCGCGGGCGCGCTGGTTGCCGGCGCCGGCTGCGAACTCGACGGTCCGCACGCTGCCAACAGCAGGACCACGCTCCCTCCGATTGCGCCCTTCAAAAAGTCGCGGCGACTCCGCATGACCAATCAAGCCTCCCGTTGTCTGGTTTGATCGAGGCGGCGCTTGGGCAAGGATACTCTCGATTGAAAACGTGCACCCGAATCTGCCGCCGCCACCCTCGCCGCAGTGGCCTGCGCTGACCACGGCCGAACTGGTCGGCCGCAAGCCAGAATCCGGAGTGTTCGCACAACTGCCGCGTGCGTCGATCAGCGTGGTCCTCGAAGACGTCCGCAGCCTGGCCAACGTTGGCCTGATCTTCCGCGTGTGCGATGCGCTGCGCGTCGAACGGCTCTACCTGTGCGGCATCACCGGGCATCCCGCCAGCTCCGAGGATCCGCGACCCCGACACGTCCAGGATCGCGCCGAACGCGAGATCACCAAGACCGCGGTCATGGCCATTCCGTTCGTGCCGTGGGAGTACCACGAGTCGGCGATCGCACTGTTGCGGCGGTTGCGCGAGCATGGTCAGCAGCTTGTCGCGGTCGAGCAGGCGCACAGCAGCGTTGCGTACACCGAAGCGGGCATTTATCGCCCGCCACTGGCACTGATCTTTGGGCACGAGCGGGCCGGCGTCACGACTGCTGCGCTCCAGGCCGCCGACCTCTGCGTGGAGGTCCCTGTGTTCGGCATGGCCAACTCACTGAACGTGGCCATGGCCTGCAGCGTGGTCGGCTACGAGATCCTGCGGCAACACCGCGCCTTCGGGCTGCAACCTCTCTAGCGCGACGAAGTGTGAATCGCCACGAGGGTAAAGCGCCTCGTGGCCATCCACGGAGGAAGGGGTCCAGGGTTCTTCTTCTCTGAAGAGAAGCAGAACCTCAGTAAAGAGATGAACCTCGTCTCGTAAAGAGAAGAACCTCAGTAGAGAGGACCCTCCCACTCCTCGGCCACCCGGTGGAGAGGGACCGAGGAGTGACAACCCGCTTGCGGCCGCGGGGGTCGGACGCGACTACAAGCGGTTCTGGGGAGGGCATCTAAAGCACGGGGAGCGCCCGACGATCGGGCTACGTCGAGCGCTGCCACCATGCGAGTTCAGACTTGCTCGAGTACGTCTATCGCACGGCGCGTGCCACGCGACTCACGGTTCAGGAAACAATCGTGACGAAAACGTGAAAAGTGTTACTGAATCTAGAGCGGAGATGGGTATTTCAGACCCATTCCGGTACAAAAGAGCACGACCCGCTCGGTGCCGCCCAGCCAGCCGCTTGCAAGCAGTTTGCGGGTGGCCGCCCAGGTCGCGGCGGCCTCAGGCGCGGCGTAGACGCCGGTCACACGGCCCATCTCCAGCTGCGCCTCGCGAATTGCCTCTTCACTGACCGCGAGCGCTGTCCCGCTGGTGTCGCGTACGGCATCGAGGATGAGGTAGTCGCCGATGGCCGCCGGCACCCGGAGACCAGCGGCGATGGTTTGGGCGTTCTGCCACGGCTCGGCGAAGCGTTCGCCATTCTCGAAGGCGCGCACGATGGGTGCACACCCTTCGGATTGCACCACGACCATCCGTGGGCGGTGCGCACCGATCCACCCGAGCGCCTCGAGCTCGTCGAAGGCCTTGCGCATGCCGACGATGCCGGTGCCACCACCCGTCGGATAGATAAGAACGTCGGGCAGGCAGTCCGCACCGAAGCCGCCCTGCTCGGCGAGCTCGATGCCCATCGTCTTTTTCCCCTCCTGACGGTAGGGCTCGCGCAAGGTTGAAACATCGAACCAGCCGTTGGCGGGCGCCTGTTCGCGGATCACCCGACCGGCATCGCTGATCAAGCCGTCCACGAGCGTGACCTCGGCGCCAAAGACCTCCGCTTCGACGCGGTTTAGCTCTGGCACATCGCAAGGCATCGCCACGTGGCAACTGAGCCCGCCGGCCGCCGCGTAGGCTGCCGCGGCGCCGCCGGCGTTTCCCGCACTCGGCAACGCAATGCTTGTGGCACCAAGCTCTTTGGCGCGCGAAACCGCGGCAGAGAGGCCACGCGCCTTGAAGCTGCCCGTCGGATTCTGACCTTCATCCTTCAGCAAAAGCTCACCGCGTTGGAGGCCGAGGCTGGCTGCGACTTCGTGACGCACCCGCACCAGCGGCGTCATGCCCTCGCCTAGCGAGATGACGTTCGCCGCGTGGCGGATGGGCAGCAATTCGGCGTAGCGCCACATGTCCCAGCGGCGCTGCCTGAAATCACCCGGGCGTACCGATTCGCGCACGCCATCCAGGTCATACCGTGCGAACAAGACCTTGCCGCACGCCGTGCAGACGGTCTGCAACCGGTCGGCGTCGTGTCGCAAGCCGCAGGCTGTGCACTCCAGGTGCGTGAGGTAGCTCCGCCAATTCATGGTCCGCACGCATCTTATGTGTACGCTTAAACCCATCCATGGCTGTCGACCGGGATCGGCCGATTTCACGCCGCGCCTGGTTCGCGGCGTTGGTCTCTGGCGCGGGCTTGCTCGCCGCGGCATGCGCACCGGGCGGCTCGCAGGTGCTCGATACTCCCGAAGGACGCGTCGTCCAGTATGAGGGCGACGACCTGCTCATTCTCGTCAGCGGACTGCAGCCCAGCTACCACGTCGGCGACGAGATGCATCTGAACCTCCTGGTCAACAACCAATCGGCCGGCTTCGTGCAGATCAAACTGCGCGCCAAGCTGCTGGGGCGGGCGGATCAGCCGGTGGTGCAGCCGGACCCCGTCATGCTCGACGTCAAGTCTGACGATGCGAGCAGTGCGGACCAATCCTTCATCCTGCCGCGCGACTTGCTGCCAGGCGATTACGCGCTCAGCGTTGAGGTGCCGCCGTGGAAGCTCGACGGCCGCGAGGTCGGCGTGGGCGCCACCCTCCGAGCACCCGTGCGCCTGGATCCTGCCGCCGACTCCGGCTAGACCTCCGCCCCTCTGGCCCGCACGGTACCGTAGCGCTAACGCGTGACGCACCATCCGGGTGTTGCCACCACGGGTTTGACCCCACGGGAGGTTGTTGGCCAACCCGCCATTCGGCCGGGGCGCCTCCCGCAGTGGCGCCGTCGTGTCGCGCAGGTGCTACGCAGCGATACGGCCGCCGTCGGCGTGTTGGTAGTCCAGGCGCTGGCTATGGAGTGGGACCGCCTCAGCGGGCCGGCCTGGATCGGGATGGACACGGCCACGTTCTTCTTTCCGTGGTACGGCTATCTGGGCGAGCAGCTGCGCAGCGGCCACATTCCGGTGTGGAACCCGCACACATTCTCGGGCGCGCCATTCGCCGCCGACCCTGAGTCGGGCTGGATGTACCTGCCAGCGATGCTGGCATTCACGCTGTTCAGCCCGGACGCCGCCGCCAGAGCAACGCTGCTCTTCCACTTCTTGCTGGCGGCAGTCTCGACCTACGCGCTGGCCCGCTCTCTCGGTCTCAACCCGTTTGGAAGTCTGCTCGCAGCTACGGTCTACGCCCACTCCGGCTTCTTCGAGGGCCACAGCGTCTGCTGCTATGCCTACGCCGACGTAGCCGCCTGGCTGCCACTGAGCCTGCTTGGCGCCGAGCTCGCTATCCAGGCAGCGACCTGGCGCCCGCGACTCCTGTCGGCGGGGGTCAGCGGACTGGCGTTCAGCCAGATCCTGGCGGCGTGGATCGGCCAGGGCAGCTACTACGCCGTCCTGGTCCTTGGCGGTTTCATCGTCTGCCGTCGCATGAAACTCAAGCGCGCCGTCGTGGTGGGTGTAGCGGTCGCGGTGTGGGCATTTGCGCTCGGCGCGGCGGGCCTGCTCCCACGTCTGGAGTACAACGCCGTCTCCAACCTGCCAGGCGGTTACCCGGACGCGGAAGTTTCGCTGCGCGCAACGTCCTGGAACGACTGGGGCGTGATCGGCAACTGGGACCGCCTTCTTCTCGAACCAGGCTTCGAGTACATCGGCTTGCCCGTTTTCGTGCTAGCCGTCGCGGCCATACCACTTGTGCTCAGGCACGGCCGGCTACTGTTCTTCGCCGTGCTTGGACTGGTGGTGCTGGTGCTCGCGCGCGCCGAACCCACGCCGCTGCACGCGCTCTTTTCGCTGCTGCCCGGCTTCGAACGCATCCACGCCCGTTCGCCCGAGCGCGCGCTCATTGCCTTTTATCTGGCGCCCGCGATTCTGGCTGGCTTCGGCCTGACGTGGCTGACGCGTGCGGCGAGCCGCTGGCGGCTGGCTACGCTGGCAATTGGCGCACTGGCCATCGCACTCGTCTCGTTGGACCTCCATAGCGCATGGGTGGCGCAGTCCCAGGAGGCACTTGCGGGTGGTGGCGATTACGCCTTTGCGCGCGCGGACCTCAACGCGTATCTCGCGCCCACACCCGGTGCTCAATTCCTCATGCGCCAGGCCGCAACCGATGCGCCTTTCCGCTATTTCGGCTACGCCGGCCACGTCTTCGGCGGTCCCATGCCATACACCCTGCGCTGGACTGATCCCTCCATCGCCGCCCTACAGGTCAACAATCGCGCGCTCCTGACCGGCCTCGACGACATCCAGGGCTACAACCCCGTTCACATCGCGCACTACGACACCTTCATCACCGAACTCAATGGGCAAACGGAGAACTATCACCACGCCGACGTCTTCGAGTCCGGCTTCGATTCACCGCTCCTCGACCTCTTGAATGTCCGCTACGTGGTCTTGCCGAGAACGCCGGCGTCCGACGAGGTGCTTCCGCACTACGGTCGTTCGCTCCAGCTGGCCTACCAGGACGACGCGGTCCAGATTTTTGAGAACCCGAACGCGATGCCGCGAGCCTGGCTGGTGCACCAGGCGGTTCAGGGCCAACTGAATGGCGACGGTGGTGTCGACCTGCGCAACGTCGCGCTGCTGGAAGTAGCCGCGCCCGCATTAGCCCCGCCAGCCGACGCCACCTCGGAAGCGGTCGAGGTCAGCAGTTATGCGCCCGACCGGGTTGAGTTCCGCGTGCTCGCATCCGCATCAGCACTGCTGGTCGCCAGCGAAGTGGCGTATCCCGCCTGGCAGGCCTACGTGGATGGCCAACCCGCCGACATGTACGTGGTCGATAGCGCGCTTCGTGGAGTAGCCGTTGGCCCAGGCGAACATCTCGTGGAGATGCGCTTCGAGTCCCGCGCGCTGCAGGCCGGGCTGGTGCTGAGTCTGGCCGCCGCGGTCACGCTGATTGCGCTGGCTATACTTCACTTCGCTTTACAACTTCGATCGAGCGACGGATCGGGGGAAGTCCGGTGTAAGACCGGCGCTGTCCCGCAACTGTGAGTGCCTCTCTCAACTCGAGGCTCGAGCCAGAATGCCCGCCCGCCGCCAACCGCCACCGCGCACCTCCGAGCGAGAGGGCAGGGGCCCACTCCGGGCATTCCGCCTTCGCCGCAGGTTGATTCGCGGCGTTCAGGCGACCCGAGGAGGTCCCAGCGCGTGCTCATCCGACTTTTTTCGCTCCTGGCGGTTCTCGCGCTTTCTGGCGCGACACCCGTTCACGCGCAACCGGCCACCGGCGATTTCCCGTTCAGTGTCACCGACGATTCAGGCACGACCACGACCTTCGCCGCGCCACCGCAGCGCATCGTGAGTCTGAGTCCGGGCCTCACGGAGATGACTTTCGCTCTCGGCCACGGCGACCAGCTCGTCGCCGTCGACAGCTATTCCGACTATCCGCCCGAGGCCAAGGACATCCAGCCGCGGCTCGTCACGTACCCCAATCCGTCGGTCGAAACGATCGTGGCCTTGCAGCCGGACGTCGTGCTCAGCCTGGCCGACTCCGACGATTCCATTGCCCAGATGCGCCGCCAGGGCATCCCCGTCCTGAAGATCTTCCCCAAGGACTTCGACGCTGCCGTCGATGCACTTCGCACTCTCGGCCACCTGTACGGCAGTCCGGATGCCGGCGAGGCAGTCGCCACAGACATGCTGACGCGGCGCGACGCGGTCGTGTCGGCCGTTGCCGGCGCGCCCCGCCCGCGCGTGTACGAGGAGCTCGACGCATCTGAGTCCGACAAGCCCTTTGCCGCCGGGCCAAACGGCTTTTACGGCCAGCTCATCGACCTCGCTGGCGGCAGCAACGTCTTCGGCGATCTGCCCAGTGATGTCGGCCAGGTCGGCGCCGAAACCATCGTCCAGCGGGATCCAGAGGTGATCATCCTCACCGATGGTGATCTGCCCTTCAACCCGCAGACACCCGATCTGGTCGCCGCGCGGCCTGGTTGGAACACCATCACCGCCGTGCGCAACGGCGCGATCTACGCCGTGCCGGCGGAGCTCTACTCAACGCCAGGGCCTCGACTGGTGCAAGGGTTGGAGGACCTCGCAAAGTTGTTGCATCCCGATCGGTTCACTGGCCAGTGACGCGTTTGCCACCTGAGGTGTCGAGCGCTGCAGTATCGGGAACCCCTGCGGGAGGAGAAGCCCCTCCGGGAGGAGAGGTCCGTCCGGGAGGAGAAGTCCCTCCGGGAGAAGGTGTCCCGCCGGGTGGAGAAGTCCCTCCGGGAGAAGGTGTCCCGCCGGGTGGAGAAGTCCCTCCGGGAGAAGGTGTCCCTCCGGGAGGAATCTCGTGTTCGTCTGCGACGAGTGCGCTGGCGGAGGCCACCTGGGGGTGAGGCGGGATGGCCGCAGGCCGGCGGCGGGGCTGGTGCTCGGCGGGCTGGTGCTGCTGTTGGCGGCTTCCCTGCTGTTCGGCGCGGCTTTCGGCG
>JAFAZN010000199.1 GCA_019239775.1 Chloroflexota bacterium | reverse complement strand
GGCCAGCGGCAAATCGTCAGCCTCGCCGGTCAAGGACAGCCTCGGCAGCGGCCGCAACTGGGGCCTGATCCTGCTCGTGCTGCTCGGCGCGACGGCTGGCCAGGCCGTGGTCTGGTACCAGGGTCAATTCCAGGCGCGCACCTACCTTGAGGGCACCCTCAAGGTCGACTTCGTCACTGGCGACCTGATTATGATCATCGCGCTGCTGCTGGGCTGTCCGTTCTTCCTGGTCTTCGGCACATTGAGCGATCGGATCGGCCGCAAGCCGATCATCCTGGCTGGCTGTTTGCTGGCTGCCATCACCTATTACCCGATCTATCTGCTGATGGGTCAGGTGACGGGCTCGCCATTGCTGGAGGGCGTGCTGATCTTCATCCAGATGCTGTACGTGACCATGGTGTACGGACCGATTGCCGCCTTCCTGGTGGAGTTCTTCCCTGCCAAGATCCGCTACACGTCGCTGTCGGTCTCGTACCACCTGGGCAACGGTGAGTTTGGCGGCTGGCTACCGTTCATCGCGACAGCCATTGCGGCGGCGACCGGCAATCCGCTGCTGGCGCTGGTTTATCCGATTGCCGTCGCCGCAATGACGTTCATCGTGGGGACGTTCTTCATCCGCGAGACCCGTGGCACGCGCATCTGGGACGAAGTTGGTGGTGAGGAACCGGAAATCGTGGAGGCACCGTCCGTCACCGCGCGGCCCGCGCCCGTGGTCTGATTGATCCACTCCCAGTCCGCTCCGACCGGATCCGGTTGGAACGACGGATCAGTCGATCCTCTCGCGGACAGGTTTCGAAAACCAGACGATCCGCGAGATCGTGTACCCACATTCATCGCACAACCTGGCGATAAGCCTGTATCTTCCAGGTCCGACCGGTCCAATCACGTGGCACGCGACGGCGCGCCAGACGTTGTACGTTGCCGATGGCAACCAGGCGGCCGATGGGACCGGTGCCGAATACGACGCGCGTACGACAGTGCCCGCGTGGTATGTCATCGATGGCGTAGAGGTCCGCGCGACCGCCGCCAATCAGGCAGCGATTGTCACCTTCGGCGATTCCATCACCGATGGCACCAATTCCACCCAGGACGCCAACCACCGCTGGCCGGACTATCTCGCGCGCAAACTCAATGCGCGTTCTGGCAATCAACTCTCGGTCATCGACGAAGGCATCGCCGGCCACCGCCAGCTGATCAGTCAAATGCACGCGCGCGGCCTGAGAGTCTTCGGGGCCACGCTCACGCCTTTCCAGGGCGCCGCGTACTACTGCGAGGACGGTGAGACCAAACGCGAGGCCGTGAATGCCTGGATTCGCACCAGCAGCGAATTCGATGGGGTCATCGATTTCGACGCGGCAACCCGCGATCCAGCCAATCCGCTGAGCTACCGTCCGGACTTCGACAGTGGCGATCACCTTCATCCCAACGATCTCGGCTATTCGGCGATGGCGGACACCATCGACTTGAACCTGTTCTCGCCGTAGTTCCGCGGAGTTGGTTGCGCCAGGATGAGCCGCGACGTAAGTTAGCGCCATGCAGCGTGGGGAGACTACGGTCAGTAGGCGCACATTCGTCCGTCTTGGCGTTGGCACGGGAGCGGGGCTGCTCATCGCAGCATGCAGTAGCCCGACACCTGGTGCCGCACCAACCAGCCCAGCAGCGACCTCGGCGGCAGCGGCAAGCAAGCCCGCCGCGGCAGCGACGACGTCCGCGGCGCCAACCCCTGCACCGACGATTATCGGTGCGGCCGCCAGCGGCAAGAACAGTCAGGCTCTGCCGAACTACATCCCGCCAAACCTGCTGGCCAAACCTGACTACGACGCCCACGACCCACGCGTCACGCTCGGTTGGGACAACTACCCCAAGAACCCGCCCACGTCCTGGAACAAGCCCGCTCCTGGCACAGGCAGCACCGTCAATGCCTTTGCGGTCGACTATTACCCGCCACCCGCTCCCTACGAGCAAAACCCAACATGGCAAGCCGTCAACAAGGCGCTCAACTCGGATTTCCAGATGACCCAGGTCGCTGGGACGGACTACCAGCTGCGCATGGCCACGATGATGGCGGGCAACGACATCCCTGACATCATCCATCTCTACTTCGGTATCACCGGTCCCTTCGTACCGCCCGGCACCGCCGAGTTCGTCAAGGCCAAGTGCCAGGACCTGACGCAGTTCCTGGCGGGCGACGCGATCAAGGACTACCCGAATCTGGCAGCCATTCCGACCTACGCCTGGTCCAACTCGGCGTGTGCAATCGATGGCGCGCTCTACAGCTGGCCTATCCATCGATACCTCGGTGGCTTGAACTACTTCTTCAAGAACACCGACATGTGGAACGAAAAGATCGGCGCCAACACCTCGCCCAAAAACGCCGATGACCTGAAGAGGATGGTCACGCAGCTGAACGATCCGAACAATGGTGTATGGGGCTTCGGCGGGCAGCTGCAGGCGCGAAACATGGGCATTCTTGGCTTCGCCATGATGTTTGGAGCCCCCAATACATGGGGCCTCGATGCATCCGGCAAAGTCATTCGCGATCGCGAGACGGACCAGTTCAAGGCCGCCGTCGCGTATGTGCGCGACCTGTGGACCAGTGGCCTCTATTGGACCGATGCGCCCACCAGCACTGACCAACGCGCCAATTTCGTCGGCAAGAAATTCGCCGTCTGCATAGAGGGTTTCGGCAACTCCTGGAACGATTTCTGGCTACGCGGCCTGCAGCAGCAGCCGCCCACGAATTTCGACATCATCCTGCCGTTTAGTGCCGACGCCAATACGAAGGTGCAGGGCTATATCACCGGCGGCTATATCTCCACAAACGTCATGAAGAAGGCCAGCCCGGATCGAGTCAAAGAGATCCTGCGGATCGTGGATTACCTGGCCAAACCGTTCGGCACCCAGGAAGACCTGCTGATCACCTACGGCCTGGCACCGGCTGATTACACTATCGCCTCGGACGGCAATCCCAGCTTGACGACGGACGGCAAACTGCGGTCGCAGTACGTGCCGTGGCAATACATCTCAGACCGTCCGTACGCGACGTATTACGCGGGCATTCCGGACTATGCCAAACACGTCAATCAAATAGAGACTGCGCTGGTTGATCCGAAGCTCGCCGTGGCCGACGTGACCCTCGGCTACTACTCGCCGACCCAGGCGGCATCTGCCGGCAAACAGGCGGAGCAAGCGTTTCTCGATGGCCTGAATAACATCCTGGTGGCCCGTAACCCGGTCAGTGATTACGATCAACTGGTGAAGGACTGGCAGAATTCCGCGGGTAACAAGATCAAGCAGGAGTACAACGACGCCATAGCCGGCAGCCACTGATCGATGTAATTCTGCCACGGCGGTCGCGTCGAATTCGCGTTCACTGAACCTTCCCCCATCCGACGTCGGTGATGGGCACGCAATATGCGCCCGCCCACGCAGGAATGGAGGATCAGTCGAATCCTGAAGACCCCGAGCGCCTCGTGGCGAGGCGTGTGCGTGCCGTTTGCGACCTCATTTACAGCTTGTGCCGCGACGAAATTATCGACGAGAACCACGCAACCGTCGCGATGCTTGCCGTCGAGCTGGGTAGTCGCCAGAGCGCCCGCTACTTTATCGCGCCGCTGGTCAACCCCGAGACGTAGTAGCGCTGTAACAGGAGATAGAACAGCACACACGGCACGATCGAAATCGTTACACCTGCCTGCAGCACGCCCCAATCGGTACCACCGATGGTCGTCGTGGCGCGATTACTCCACAGCACCAGTGGCAGCGTGAACGACGAGCCGCGGTTCATCATCACCAATGCCCCAAGGAATTCATTCCAGGAAGTGATGAACGAAAACAGTGCAACGGTGATAATGGCGGGCCGCACCGACGGCAGGAAGACCCGGGTCAGCACCTGCCAGGAATTGGCACCGTCCACCACCGCCGCTTCGTCGAGCTCACGCGGCACCGCTTCGAAGCTGTTGCGCATGACATACAGACTGAACGGCAGTTGGATATGTGTATGAATAATCGCCAGGCCGAGCAGCGTATTGGTCAAATTGAGCTGGGCGAACATCAGGAAGATCGGCGTCAGTAATGCCTGGTACGGAATAATCAAGCCCAGCAACAGGAAAACGAACCATGCTTCCTTGCGCGGGACCGGAAAGCGCGCCAGCGCATAGCCGGCCGGGATTGTCACCGCCAGTGCGAGTGTAATCGCGAGAAACGCCGTGCCGAGGCTGTTGAAAATGTACGTCGGCAGCCCCAGCTGAAAGTTCCACAATCGCTGGTAACTTTCCAGGTCCAACCCACGCGGCAAATACGCTGGCGGGCTCGTCGCCTCCTCGCCTTGCGACTTGAACGACGACAGCACCGTCAATGCAACCGGCGTAATAGCGAACGCGCAGAGAGCGGTGCAAACCACTCCGGCGACGAACGTCGTGCGCCGACTCCAGATAACGCCGAGCGCGCCGGTCACGCGGCGCTGTGATCTCAGTTCGGCGTAACCGTAGGCGCTCACATGCGCACCCGCCGCGTAACGACGACCTGCGCCACGGTAAAGAACAGAATCAGCACCGCCAGGATCAACGACAGCGCGGCGCCGTACCCGAGCTTCAGATAGGGAAAAGAGTTGAGGTAAACGTAGAACACGGCCGTCGCGGTGAGATTGCGCGGCTGGCCGGCGGTCATCAGAAAGAACTGATCGAACGCCAGCAACGAGCCGATCATGCTCACAAGCGTCACGAGCAGAATGGTTGGCATCGTCAGCGGTACGATGACGCGCCATGCGCGCTGCCACGCCGTGGCTCCGTCGACCATGGCAGCTTCGCTGACTTCGGCTGGCACTGCCTGTATCGCGGCGACGAAGAGGATCATGCCGAAGCCGAGCACCTTCCAGACGACTGAGAGAATAATCGCCCACGTCGACAGGTCCGTATCAGTCCCCAGCCAGACAACCGGTTGGCGGATGACTCCGAGGTCCTCGAGAAACCGGTTCACGAGCCCGAACCGCGGACTGTACAGCCAGTACCACAGCAGGCTCGAAGCGCCCAGCCCGATGACCACTGGCATGAACACCAGCGTGCGCGTCAGCCGATTGATGGGGGTGTTGCGCGCGGTGAGCAGCGCCAGCAGATAGCCGGCCAGCATCAGAATCGGCGTGATGAGCAGGGTGTATTTGAGGGTGTAGCCGAGGGACGTCCAGAACTGTCGATCGGTGAATGCTCGCGTGAAATTGTCCAGGCCGACGGGTCGCGGCGGCTCGATCAGCGACCAGTTGTTGAACGAGACCCACACCATCTGGAGGAATGGGTACGCGGTGAACAGGCTGACGAACACAATTGCCGGAGCAAGATACGCGAGTCCGATCAGCCTGTTGCGCTTCGCGTAATACATCTACTGTCGTTACGAAATTTGCTGCTCCGCGCAGCGGTGCCCGCGCAGCGGCATGTGCCTGCGGACCGTTGAAGCCTTCATCCTGGCGAGCCAATGTCGCTTGCGCCCCGGCGCAGACGCGCTCCGGATAGGGCAGCGCGGGGCCGCGAAACCGGAGCGCATGACCAGCGTGAAGGTTACTGGCAGGAAATGTCCCTCATCTGCTGCTTCGTGTCCGAGATGACCTGGTTGATGTCGTCAGTGGTGTAGTAGACCCGCTGGAGCATCTGCAGCCAGGGCCCCTGCGGCGAGTTGATCAATTCGAAAAAGTGAGGCGTCGCCGGCGTCCGCGAGACGGGGAACGCGGCTGCCCAGCCCGCCGCATACGGACTCTGGCTGGTGTACTGGTTGTTCATCATGTCCAGCCGAGTAGGCAGGTTGCCGAGCTTGGCGTAGATGTTGATCTGCTGGTCGCTGGAGAGGACCCACTTCTCGAAGTCCACCGCGTCGTTGACGCGCTTGGAGCCTTTCGGAATGGCGACGATGTCACCACCAGCAAAAGATGCGGTCTGCCCGGTTTCCACGCCAGGGATCAGTGTCATACCAATGTCGGCGTTCGGGTCCGTCTGTTTGGCCAGGACTACCCAGAAGTTGCCGCCACCCATGATGCCGACCTTGCCGCTGGCGAAGTTGTTCACGAACGTATCGCCATTTTCACTCTGATCGGCAGGATCGACCAGGCCGTCCTGGTGCATCTGGCGCAACCACTGTAAGACGGTTGGAATGTTCTCGCCACTGAGCGGCTCATCGCCACACTTCGCGGGCTCGATCGTGCCACCGGAGGCCCAGATGTGCGGAGCGATGGTGAAGATGTTGCAGCCAGCGCAGTTGCCTGCCGCATAGAAACCGTACACACCCGGCAAGCCCAGCGCGGTGATCTTGGCCGCCATGTCGTGGATCTCTTGCAGGTTGGTCGGCGGTGTCTCCGGATCAAGCCCCGCCTGGCGGAACAGGTTCTTGTTCCAGAACAGGTAGGAATCGTCGACGAAGAAGGGTACGCCGTACAAACGGTTGTTGTACGTGGCGACCTGCATGTGGCCCGCACTTGCGGTTTGCAGGTCCGGATCATTGCCAATCAGATCGGTAACGTCCGTCAACTGGTCGGCAGCCTCGAACTGTGGACCATAGATGAGGTCCATTCCAAGCAGGTCCGGCGGTGATCCGGAGGCGATTGCCTGGGCGAGCTTGGGAACAACCGAGTCATGCTCCACATAGGTGACGTTGATGGGACGGTTTGGATTGGCGTTATTCCAGGCGCACGCCAGCGCGTTGACCATCTGGCTATTGGCGCCGGTGCGTTCCCACATCTGCATGGCCGTCGACGAGGCATTGGCGGCGCAGGCGGAGGCCTGGTCGGGGGCTGTCTGGGCGACGGCGGCCGACGGCACCCAGGCCGCGAGCAGAAGCAGGGCTGCGATCCCCGTCAAGCCGAAGGACACCCGGGACACGCGTGCGTGGCGCATGTGCGCACCTCCCTCTAATCCATTTGACAAATCGATTTGCACGTTAATACCCTGCCCCCAGCGTGTCAACAGCCGATTCGCCACCGCGCCCGCTGCCTGGCCACCCGCTCCAGGTGGCCGTGCCCTGGACCGCGGTGCGTTTCGACGATCCGTTCTGGGCTCCACGCCTGCGCACCGTGCGCGAGCGCACGCTGCCTGCGCTCTACCGCCAGTGCCTGGAGAGCGGCCGCATCGATGCCTTGCGACTGGGTTGGCAGCCCGGGCGGCGGCCCGTCCCGCACCGTTTCTGGGATTCCGATATCGCCAAATTTCTGGAAGCCGCCAGTTACGCCCTTGCACTCGAGCCCGACACTTTGTTGGAGTCACGTGTTGACGAGGTCATCGCACTGCTCCAATCGGCGCAACAGCCAGACGGATACCTCAATACGTACATCACCCAGGTCGAGCCACAAAACCGCTGGTCCGATCTGCGTGATGGGCACGAGCTGTATTGCGCTGGCCACCTGATCGAGGCCGGCGTCGCGCATTTTCTCGCCACCCATGATTCAACCCTGCTGAAGGTGGTTTGCAGATACGCGGACTACATAAGCAGTGTCTTCGGCAGCCAACCAGGCCAGACGCGTGGGTACTGCGGGCACCCTGAAATAGAGCTTGCGCTGGTGCGCCTTTACCGCGCGACCGGCGAGCAGCGCTACCTCGAGCTCAGCCAGTATTTTGTCGACGAGCGTGGTCGGGAGCCGTACTACTTCGACGAGGAGGCGGTGGGGCGGAGCGGACCACGCGCCAGCGACAGCCACTATCATCGACATGGTCTGCGCGGCCAGGACCTGCGACGCTACAACCAGTCACATGCGCCAGTCCGCGAGCACGCTGAGGTGGTGGGCCATGCGGTGCGGGCGATGTACCTGTATTCGGCGGCGGCGGACCTGGCCGTCGAAACGAATGACGCGTCGCTGCGCGCCACGTGCGAGCGCCTGTGGCGGCATCTCATGTCGCGCCGCGTCTATCTCACTGGCGGTGTCGGTTCGTCGGCTCACAACGAGGGGTTCACCACTGACTTTGACCTCCCCAATGCGGGGGCGTACGCCGAGACCTGCGCCGCGGTGGGCCTTGTGTTCTGGGCCCACCGCATGCTCCAGTTGACGGGCAATGGGCAGTACGCCGATGCGATCGAGACGACGCTGTACAACGCCGTGGCTGCCGGCATGTCGCTGGCCGGCGAGCATTTCTTTTACGCCGACCCGTTGGCAAGTGACGGCACTGCGCACCGACAGCCCTGGTTCCGCGTCGCGTGCTGTCCGCCAAATGTGGCCCGCCTGGTGATGTCGCTGGGGCGGTACGTGTATTCGATTGGCGACGGCCATATCGCAGTGCATCTGTATATGCGCGGCGAGGCCGAGCTGCAGGTTATGGGTCAGCGCGTGTGCATCCGCCAGCTGCACGATTATCCATGGGACGGCTGCATCCGCCTGGAGCTCCAGCTGGACCGCCCTTCGACGTTTGGTCTCTGGATGCGAGTACCGGGCTGGAGCCATCGCGCCGACCTGCGCATTAACGGTGAGCCGCTGCCATTGAAGCCAGATGCCGGCTACCTGCGGCTCGAACGACTGTGGTCGCCTGGCGACCAGGTCCAGCTGGATGTGCCCATGCCCATCGAGCGCGTGTACGCCCATCCGGCAGTCGCCGCCGACGCCGACCGTGTGGCGCTTCGGCGCGGACCGATCGTGTTCTGTTTCGAGCAAACCGATAATCCTGACTTATCACGCGCCCTGCTGCCGCGAGCGGCTGAACTCCAGTCCCACTTCGAGCCCGACCTCCTCGGTGGCGTGATGGTCCTCACCGCCGAAGGCATGCTGGCTGAAAGCGATGACTGGGATGGGCAGCTCTATCGTACCGTGCCACCGCGAACGCGACGGATCCCACTCGTGGCGGTGCCCTATGCCGTGTGGGACAACCGGTCGCCTGGGCAGATGCAAGTATGGATACGGGACGCACCCAGCGCGTAACGCATCTCGATGTTGCGCGATTGGCCGGTGTGTCGCCGGCCGTCGTGTCGTACGTGATCAACAATGGCCCGCGCGCCACGTCCGCCTCGGCCAGAGAACGGGTACTTCGCGCTATCCAGGAGCTGGACTATCATCCGCACGCTTTTGCGCGTGGATTACGTTCACAGCGAACGCACACGGTTGGCTTTCTCGCACGCGATTATTCGCCGCTGGACCTGTTCATTTCGCCTTATAGCGCGGGCGTGCTCACTGGTTTGACCGCCGAGCTGAAGGAGCACGGATACTACTTGCTGGTGCATCCGCTCCTCATTGGCGAGGACCTGGAATCGGTTGCCACGCTCCTGCGCAGCGGCCGTTTGGATGGCCTGGTGGTGAGGCTGGTGGAGGCGGAGGATTCAGCCAACGATGCGCTGCTGGAGTTGATCGCTTCAGCGCGCGTTCCGTGCGTATGTCTCGAGCAGCCACCGCACCGCCGTTTCGGACTCGATTCGGTGCTGTTCGACAGCGCCGCAGGCGCATACGCAGCAACGGCGTACCTGATCCGCCGCGGACATCGTCGCATCGCGCACCTGCAGGGTGATCAACTCTATGACAGCGCGCGCGAGCGCAGAAGGGGCTACGAGCAAGCCCTGCAAGATGCAGGGCTGCCGATCGATGCTGAGTTGATCAAGGGTGACTCCTGGGACCCGGCCACGGCCGACGCGGCGGTGGAGGCCCTGTGTGCGCTCGCGCAACCGCCAACGGCGATCTTTGCCGCGAACGACAACCTCGCATTTCGGGCGCTGGGTATTTTGCACCTGGCCGGAATGCGTGTACCCGACGACATGGCGCTGGTCGGCTTCGACGATATTCCGCTTGCGCGCGAGATGGTGCCGGGACTTACGACGATGAGTATTCCACTTGTCGAGATCGGCCGACGTGCATCACGCCGCGTGCTGGAGTTGATCGAGTCGGCGGATCATCGAGCCGCCGCGCGGTCGGATGTCATCGTGCCCGAGCTCGTGGTCCGCGCCACTGCCTAAACCCCGGGCGATTGCCCGGGCCTTGCAGGGGGATCGGCGGTCGTGATCTCGCGCTCGCTCGCCTCAGTTTGCGCTTGCTCCACGATCATGGTCACGTCGGGTCCGTATTTACGTGCTACGCGATCGATTACGCTTCCGCAGTTTTCGCAGACGCCCGCATCCTCGTGCGGCACACCTGGTGTGCCAGCTTGCAGATGATCGGTCACGCCGCGTGAGTCAGTGCTGCCACACACCGCACAGGTGGTGGCGTGGTGCGCCTCTGGTGCGTTTCGTTGAAGTCGAACGACTGTCATGAGTGCCTCCCGCCAAAGGTGTACAGGTGACGTGTGATGCGCACAGCGCTGTGCTGGCACTCGAAAGCTTCGACATTGGAGCTCGCCTGAAAGAGCAGGGAGCGCATAGGCTGTGCCACGGCCGCTGCCGCGTCCTCAAGGTCTACTCATGGCAGAGCCCAAGTCAGCCGATAGTTGCACCGAGGAAACCCGCGCATGCCGTTTGGTTTGTTCCAGCAGTCGATGCGCTGGGTAGCTATCTGTCGGCTGCCTGGCTCGGCGCTGGCACGCGTGCGCTGGGTGTTCTGTCTGTTGGCACTCGTCAACTTGATCGTTGTCGGCCCATGGCTCGCCTTTGCCAGTCCGTATCCGGCGTACGTGCAGCTGCTGGCAGGTTTATTGCTCACCAACGCCATCGGCTTCATCGGCGTCGCACTGTTGATGCACGTGGTCGTGAGAGCGCTTACACAGAACGAGCGGAGTCTCGCGCGCGAGCAAGCGCTGCGCCAGGCGGGGGCTGCGCTGGTCGCGGCGACCGACCGTAGCGGCATTGCACATGCAGCGTTGACAGCCGTCTCGGATCTGGTGAAAGAAACCGCGTTCAGCAGCGCGATCTGGTTCGGCTCACCGCAGACGCTCCACCTGGAGGCTGCGACTGATCCCGAGCTCCAAACCTTACTGAGCGATCTGAGGTTCGAGGATCTTCCCGAAGATGCCCGAACCGACCTGCTTGCAGGCAACCCGACCGAGTTGAACATTGGTTCACCAGCCGGCGACGCCGACGCCTCCCCGACCGGCGACCCGTCCGAGGCTCCATGTTTGATTGTGCCGCTCGTGATCCAGAGCGAGTTGCGAGGAGTCTTTTGCATCTGGTCCGCCTGCAGGCTCTCGCAAGAAACGCATGACAGCTTGCACGTGCTTGCTGCGCAAGTAGCGTTGGCGCTGGAGAGTACGACGGCGACTGAAGACCTGCATCGGCGCGAAGGTGAGGAACGCTTCCGCGCCCTCGTCCAGCATAGTGCGGATGTCATCGTCATCATTGGTGATGACGGTGGAGTCGAGTACGCGAGCCCGTCCATGGTCCAGGTGTTGGGTCGCGTCGAGGAAGATGTGGTGGGCAGCGTAGCACTCCAGCTCATCCATCCAGACAGCGTGTTCGCTGTTCGTCAGCTTTTTGCGACCGTCCGCGAGTCGTCCGCAACCGCTCGCGCAGAGATCCGCATGCGCCACGCCGATGGTTCCTGGCGAGACTTCGAAGTAGTCGCAACGAATCTCCTCGGCCAACCTGCCATCCGCGGCATCGTCCTGAACTGCCACGACGTTACGGAACGCAAGCTCCTGGAGCACCAGCTCACCGAGCTCGCCTTTCATGATCCGCTCACCGGTCTGGCGAACCGTGCGCTGCTGGGAGATCGACTGGAGCATGCGCTCGCGCGCGCCGGTCGACATGAGAAGCCGGTGGGTGTGCTCCTGCTGGACCTTGACGACTTCAAGCTTGTCAACGACAGCTTAGGCCACCAGGCGGGAGACACGCTCCTGAACGAGGTCGCTTCACGGATCCGGACCTGCGTGCGCGCGGATGATACGCCGGCCCGATTGGGTGGCGATGAGTTTGCGGTTCTGCTGGAGGGGATCGCGTCTGAGGCGGATGCGCTGGCTGTCGCCGAGAAGCTCGTTCGTGCGCTTGCGGTTCCGATTGAAGTTGCCGGTCGCGACGTAACGGTCGGGCTGAGTGTGGGCGTCGCATTGAGCACCACCAGCACTACCGTTGTCGACCTCTTACGCCAGGCGGATCTCGCGTTGTACCGCGCCAAAGCCGAAGGCAAAGGCACGTGCGCGGTTTTCGACCCAAGCCTGGAGTCGCGCGCGCTCGAGCGACTGGAAATCGAGAATGATCTTCGCCACGCACTCCAGCGCGGCGAATTGCGAGTCCTGTATCAGCCAATCCTCAGTTTGGACAGTCGAAACATCATGGAGGTCGAAGCACTCGTGCGCTGGAACCATCCGCAGCGGGGGTTGCTGTCCCCTGCCGTCTTTATTCCGGTCGCGGAGGAACGGGGTCTGATCGTGTCAATCGGTCAGTGGGTGCTGGAGCAGGCATGCCGCCAGATTCGCATCTGGCAGCAACAGTTTCCGAAAGCTCCACCACTCGTTGTCAGCGTGAACCTCTCCGGTCGACAGTTCCAGCACATCAACCTGGTAGCGGATGTGCAGCGCACCCTCCAGGAGACCGGCATCGCACCCCACTCGTTGAAGCTCGAGATCACCGAGTCGGTCCTGATGCGTGACGTCGAAGCCGCGGTGGCCACGTGCGATGCGTTGAAGCGGTTGGGCGTTCAACTTGCAATCGATGACTTCGGCACTGGTTACTCCAGCCTGGGCCAACTGAAGCGTTTCCCATTTGATGCGCTCAAGATAGACCGGTCATTTGTGGATGGACTCGGTCAGGATCAGCACGACGCGGCCATCGTCCGAAGCGTTGTGGCGCTGGCAAGAACACTTGGTCTGAGTGTGACCGCGGAGGGAATTGAGACCGCCTTGCAAGAAGCACAGGTCCGTTCGCTGGGCTGTGAGCTGGGACAGGGGTTCCTGTTCTCTAGGCCACAGGCCCCCGACGTTGTAGCAAGCCTGCTCGCCGGAAACGACGCGATCAGCGACATCGCCGCCTGACGCATCGGGGGCCTCAAGCACGCAAAAAAAAAGGCTTGACCTTGACCCTGGGTCAATGTCTGAGGATGGTGCGATGTCGCAGCACACACTCTCCGATGTCGCCGCGCACATTCGCGAGCAGGCGATCACTTATTGCGAGTCGAGTAAGGTCCCCGGCTATCTTGCGGGCGTCTATCAGGCTGGCGAGCAGACAGTCATTTCGCACGGCGTGGCGAACATCACTGCACAGGCACTAATGCGCGATGACACTGGATTCCTGTACGGGTCCATCACAAAAGTGCTGACCACGACTCTTGTTCTTCAGCAGGTCGAGCGAGGCGTTATCGATCTCGATGACAGAGTCGTCAACTACTTGCCGGAATTCAAACTTGCGACGCCCGAGGCGGCCGAAAAGATCCGCGTACGGCACCTCCTGTCGCATACGAACGGCATCGATGCAGACCTATTCCTTGTCGATGCGAACGGTGGCGCTGCATTGAAGGTCTACCTCGCCCAGCTCGGGCAGTCGTGCGGAGCGCTCTTCGAACCAGACGAATACGTCAGTTATTCGAATGGTGGGATGATGGTGGCCGGGCGCATGCTGGAGGTCGTGACTGGCACGTCATATCATGACCTGCTCGAACGCGAGTTGTACTCGACTGTCGGCATGAACGACTCGTGCACGTCTGCTGAGAAAGCCATCCTCCGAAGCACTGCGGTCGGCCACTTCCCCGATCCGGCGTCGAACAGCGTGCGGCGTACCGACATGTTCATGCTGCCGGATTCCTGGGCACCGGCTGGAAGCACCCCGATCGGTACGATCCACGATCTTCTCGCCTTCGCACGGACTCATCTCGCCAACGGTGTTGCACCATCCGGCGCACACGTTCTCTCGCATGAGTCAGTGGCTCGAATGCAGTTGGTGTCACACGACATGGGAACCCCAAATGTCTCACCTATTGGTTTCGGGTGGTTGCTTGTGCCGTTCGGGAAAACAACAGTGCTCTCCATGTCCGGGGCATCACCTGGTGGAGTCGCGGTGCTGGCTCTTGTGCCGGAACACGATCTGGCATTTGCCGCGTTTGGCAATAGTCCAATGGCGATGCCGCTCCACGACCAGATTCTGCTGTGGCTACTGAACGAACATCTCGCCGTTGAGGTTCCCAACCTTGTCTCGGGTGGGAGCGCGAATAGCGACCTGACTCCGTATGCGGGCACGTACCGTTCGAACCAACTCCGGGTCGACGTGAACGTCGTCGACGGTCAACTGGAGGAGAAGGTGACATACGAGCCGCTCAACGCGGCTCAACAGCGAATTTTCAGCGGATTCGCGGGCGGATCATCCCCGTTTCCGCCGCGGCGCTTTGTGCCCGTTGGAGCGGACATCTTTGCGCCGGTAGGCGTGCCACTGCAGGCATTCAACGGATACTCGCGACAGCTGCTCGTGTCCTACCACGGTCTGAGCAACGGTCGCGCGGAGTACCGCTGCGCCGGTGGGCGCATGACCCGAAGAGTACCTGCGTCTATTACTTCTTCTTCGGCCCCTTGTTGACCATTGGCTGTTTGGGCGCGGACTTCGTTGTGCGGTTACCACCACGTTTAGACATGTCTGAAACGTCTCCCTCATCTACCGGATTTGCAATTGTATGTGCCCAGCGCTGTCGCGCAAGCTTGCGGCCAAGGGCGCGTTCGATCTGCCGCCACTTGACGGAGTCCTCTGGCGTCAGCAGCGTGATCGCCGTGCCGGCGTTGCCCATCCTGCCGGTACGGCCAACACGATGTGTGAACCATTCGGCAGATTCGGGCAGCTCGTAATTGATCACCTGACCCACGCCAGGCACGTCCAGACCACGGGCGGCGACGTTGGTCGCCAACAGAATCGGCATCGCGCCCGAACGGAAGCCGGCCATCACCCGCTCGCGCGCGTTCTGGCTCAGGTTGCCCTGCAGGGCGGCGGCTGGATAACCGAGCGCCTCCAGGTGCTGCGCAAGCTTCTTGACACCATGCTTCGTGCGCCCAAACACAATGACTGGTTTCGCGCCGCGTCGGTCCAGCAGGGTCCGCAAAGCTCCGAGCTTGGCAGCAGTCTCGATGTCGTAGACCACGTGGTCGATCTCCGGCGGCGCTGGGGCGTCCGCATCGACCTCGATCGTCACGGCGTTGTGCACATGGCGAGCAGCAATGTCCGCAACCCAGTTCGGCAATGTCGCGGAAAAGAGTGCGGTCTGACGCTTGCGCGGAGCATGGCTCAGGATGCGCTCGACATCAGGCGCAAAACCTCGGTCAAGCATCTCATCAGCCTCGTCCAGGACAAAAAACGAGAGGCGGTTGAGGGAGAGATTTCCCTGGCGGAGATGATCCAGGGTTCGGCCGGGAGTGCCGATCACGATCTGGGCGCTCATCAGCGAGCGCTTCTCAGGTCCGAGCGCGCGGCCTCCGTACAGCATGGTGTGCCGCAAATGTAGTGCGCCCGCCAGTGGCGCCAGGACGGAGCCGACCTGAATGGCCAGCTCGCGTGTTGGCACGAGTACGAGCGCTTGCACTCCGCGCACGTCTGCGTCGATGCGATGCAGCAGTGGCAGCACAAAGGCCAGCGTTTTGCCTGAGCCTGTGCGTGCCTGCGCGATCACATCCTGGCCGGCCAGGAGAACAGGAATCGCCTGCGATTGGATGGGCGTGGGTTGACTGATGCCTTGTGCATCGAGAATGCGATGCAATCGAGAGGGCAACGAAAATGCGGCGAACGACGCCGCCTGAACAGCAATTGGCATGTTTGTAGCGCTGACTCCGTGGACACGGCTTGGTAAAGCCGGGTCGTAAGAAAAGTGAACTGGTCGAGACGGTCAGCGCGACGTGAACGGGCCAACAGAGCGCAGACGCGCGGGCATGACGGCCGCCGATTCGTACTAGTGAGGCCAGTATAAGGGATTGTCGCTTTCGCTCGTAGAACAGACGCGGGACACGACTTGCGTTACTCGGGTAGGAGGTCCAACGCAACCATCCCGCTCTTCGCCCAATCGATTGGCAATGAAATGTGTTCGTGCGTAATCAACCACCTGCCATTGACGCGTTGGCAGCAAACCGTCGAACGCAACCAGACCCCTGAATAGTCGCCATTCCTGTTGCCACTGTCCCGGTGGAGCATATGCACAAACGCGGCGTCCCCGCTCACCACCAGCAAGCACGACGACGCAACGCCACAGAACGTGAGGTGACATGTGATGAGCGACTGTCCGCCTGACTCGCGGCTCGGCGCGATCGCCAGCGAGCGAAGTCGCTTAGCGAACCTCGCGTACCGGCTGCTCGGCTCACTCGCTGAAGCTGAGGATGCCGTGCAAGAGACCTATGCTCGCTGGTATGCCATGTCGCCCGCGCAGCAGGAAGCGATCAAATCCCCAGGCGCCTGGCTGATGACCGTGGCCAGCCGCATCTGCCTCGACCAGTTGGGGTCGGCCCGGGCAAGGCGCGAGCGCTACGTCGGCGCATGGATCCCCGAGCCCCTGCCACAACGTACCTCGGGCGCACGCCGGCGGCATGCCGTTAGTTGGCCGCCTCCGCGCGTCGTCGCATTCGCGCCTCCCATGCCGCGGGCAGTCCGCCCGACACACACGCCGAGCTGGTGGACGCCTTCATGCAGGCGTGGCAAGCCCGCGACATCGAGGCGCTCGGTGAACGGCGTGCCTGGTCTGGTGGCTCAGCAAAACGGCGCTGTTGTGACGGTGTACGCGTTCGAAGTCCGCGGCGACCGCATCACGCATATCTGGGTCGTACGCAATCCCAACAAACTTCGCCCCTGGACCTGATTAAGAGCTGAAAAGAGACCGGCGTGGTTCACTGTTGGGCACACTTCATTTGACAACTTTTGATGTCAATTTGTAGGCTACTGCCGTGCGCGACGTGGAGGTCATCGATGATCCTGCCGCCGCGATGGCGGCTTTGGAGCCCGTGCGGGCGCGGCTGCTGGCCGAGCTGGCGCGGCCCGGGTCAGCCAGTACCCTCGCCGGCCGAGTGGGCCTGACGCGGCAGCGCGTCAACTACCACCTGCGTACGCTCGAGGCGCACGGGCTCGTCTGTCTAGTTCGCGAGCAGCCCCGCCGCGGGCTGACCGAGCGCGTCATGCAAGCCAGCGCGGCAGCATACTTGGTGTCGCCGGGCGCCCTCGGTCAGGCCGCGATTGCACCCGAACGGACGGCGGATCGCCTATCGGCCAGTTACCTGGTGGCGCTGGCCGCGCGGGTCGTTCGCGAAGTGGGCGACCTGCTGCGAGGCGCCGACCGGGCGGGCAAGCGCCTGTCAACCTTGTCGCTCGATACGCAGGTGCGCTTTCGGTCGGCGACGGACCGCGCGCGATTTACGCGCGAGCTCGCCGACGCTGTGAGCGGTCTGGTTGCGCAGTACCACGACGCCCATGCACCAGGCGGCCGGGCGTATCGACTGATCGTGATGACGCATCCGCTTCCACGCGCGACCCAGCAGGAGGACGCATGAGCAGCGATCGAACCGTCGAGCATGAAATCGAGGTGCCGGGCACACCGGAGCAGGTGTGGCAAGCGATTGCAACCGGCCAGGGCATCACCGGCTGGTTCGTGCCGACGAAGGTCGAGGAGCGCGCCGGCGGCGCGATGGAGCTTGATTTTGGCCCAAGCGTCGGCACCTCCACGAGCGAGGTCACCGTGTGGGAGCCGCCAAAGCGGTTCGTGCACCTGGGGAGCGGCGCGGCCGGCAACACCGTCGCGTACGAGTGGCAGGTTGAAGCGCGTTCGGGCGGTACGTGTGTGGTGCGGCTCGTGGCGAGTGGTTTCCTCTCGGAGGCGGACTGGCAGGCGGAGTACGACAGCACAAGTGAGGGGTGGCAACTGTTCCTGAATAACTTGCGGCTGTACCTCTTGCACTTCGCCGGGCAGCCGTGCAGATCTGTGCTCGTGCAGCAGCTGAGCGACATCACGCCGGACGAGACCTGGCACGAGCTCACCAGTTCGCTCGGACTACCGGAGCTGCCGACAATTGGAAAGCGGGTGAGCGTGTCGAACGCGCCCTCACTGAGCGGGCGCGTCCAGCGATTCCAGTCTCGCCTCATGACCGTGCTGCTGGATGCGCCCGTTCGCGGTATTGCCGTGCTGGGTACCGAGTCGTTCGATGGAAAGGGCTTCCCGATGGTCTACCTCTATTTCTTCGGTGCCGGCGCCGAGGAAGCCATTCGGCACGACGAGGTGGCCTGGCGCGAGTGGATGAACCGCACGTTCAACCCGGCGACAACCACGGATTGACGAACGTTCGACTCAGCGCTCGACAACCGCTCTAACCTCGATCTTGCAGTCCGGCACCGGGTAGCTGCGTGCGATCGCAACCGCCTCGTCCAGGTCTGCAACATCCACCAGGCCATAGCCGCCGATGGCTTCCTTGGCCTCCATCAGCGGCCGGTCCAGCAGCATCGATTTGCCGTGGTCGATCACGACCGTCGTTGCTGTCGCGGGCGCCTGGAGCTGAGCTCCGCCCTTGAGCTTTCCTTCGGCCGCCAGTCGCCCCCACCAGCCCATGAGCGTGTTCATCACGCTCTGCTGCTCGTTTTGGCTGCCGGTTTCGAGCCATTCACCCTGGGTAATCAACAACATGTACTGCATTGTTCAGTTCACTCCGTGATGCAAAGCGAGTAGTGGGATCTGACGGGTCGTCGCCTGTTGATACTCCGTGGCCATCGGCCATTGGGCCACCATACGTGCCCACAGGCGTTCGCGTTCATCTCCCTCGAGAAGTCGGTAGGTGACCCGTCGGCTGGATATTGGTAAGGCGCTTTCGACGCGCGTACTCATGTGAGTCGATGAACCTCCTGACCTTGGTTTCGCTCTAACGACGAACAGGGCCAGGACAGAATGGACAGGTCCGCCGGCACTGCCGGCTTCAGTTGGCGAATGCGTCGAAGAAGTGGCGGACCTGCATCTGCAGCGCTGGATCGGTGAGTATCGTGAGGATGTCCCCAGCTTCCAACCGAGTTGATGCCGTTGGGAACAACGCCTCGGTATCGCGCTTGATCGAAATGATCAACGTGTGCTTCGGCAAGTCAGCCTCGCGCAACGTGGAGCCGGCGTATTTCGAGTCCGATCGCACTTGAACCTCGAACAGCAGTGCCTCCGCGGGAAGAGCGGGTGCTCGATGGACGCCAAGCTCGCTCGCGCTGTTGTATGCGCGCAGGATGTCGCGCACGCCGAGGCCACCAACAATGCGATGCTCGGTAACCACCGGCAACCACTGGAGTCCAGCGTCAGAGAGGCGTTCGAGCGCGGCGATCAGAACCTGGCCGGGCGCCAGAGGCTCAACGTTCCGGTTCACGAAGCTCGAAACAGCGGCTGACGATCGCGCCTCAGGCGCAATCGTCTCTAGCCGAGCGCGGGTCAGAATGCCAGTGAAGAGATTCTGGTCGTCGACCACCGCCAGCACCAACGCACCCTGTTCAGCCAACAGTGACAGCGCTTGCTGAACGGTTGCCTGGAGTCGGAGCGGGACGCGCGGCGGCAGCATCGCGTCTCGAACGATGAGTGACGAGAGTAATGGGAAGCTGAACCGCGAGCGATGTGCAGGCGAGCTCACCCGGTTCGGCAGTTGATTGCGGTAGATGGTGTTGTCACCCACCAGAGCCGTCGAAATGCCCACCGCAACCATCGCCGGTGCCAGCATCGAAAGATTGCCGGTCATTTCAGCAACCATCAACATCACCGCGAGCGGCGCGTGCGCGATGCCGCCGAACAGCGCCATCATTCCAACAATCACAAAAGCTGCCAGACTGTGCGGCATTCCGGGCAGAACGTCATGAAACAAGCGCCAGAACGTGGCGCCAAGCATGCCTCCGATCACCATGCCTGGTCCGAAGATCCCGCCCGATCCGCCGGACCCAATGGACAATGACGTGCTGAGTATTTTCGCGAATGGCAGTAGCACTACCATCCACAGTGGCAGGTTGAGCAGATCCGGCCCCATGCCAATTTGGACCCAGCCGTAGCCCATGTGCAGCGCACCTGGAATGATCAGCGCCATGCCTCCGACCAGCACACCGCCGAGCGTTGGTTTCAGCCAGAGTGGCAGGCGCAGGCGGTGAAAGACCGCGGTGACGCCGTAGAACGTCCGGGCGTACAGGAGTCCAACCAGTCCGGCACACACGCCTAGCAGTCCGTAATACGCGAGCTGGATCGGCGCATCGAGTGCGAGCTCCGGCTGTGCGCCGAAAATCGGAGCGAATCCAAAGTATGCGCCGTAGACGGTGTACCCCACGATCGAGGCAATGAGCGCGGGGATAATGGCTTCGACCTCCAGGTCGTGCAGGTACAAAATCTCTGCACCCACCCTTCACGTCCTCCGGAGCCGCCGGAGCCAATGGTGATTGCCGATGCGATGAGTTTGATTGGAGGAATACGCGCCCGCACACGGCCTTGATGGTGATGGATCGCCGCGATGGCGGCATCCGCCCCATGTCCTTCGGCCTCCGGCGCCCATGTGAAGACGATCAGTCCGGACAACAAACCACCGAGGCCAACGACGACGGGCAAGAGCCATGGCCGTTCGATCTCTCGGATGACTGGCTGACCCTCGCCAACCGGGCTGGGAGGCAGATAGCCAACGAGGACGCCCAGAAAGAAGTGTGTCGCCTGGTCGATCGCGACGAAAAACACGATCGCGCCGAGTCCGGCGACTAGGCCAATTGCGGTTCCAAGCAACAGCCACTTGGTCAGGTAACGGGTCGACTCGAAGCCGCTGCCGTTCAGCAGTGGGCCAGTGGGCCATCGGAACCACCTCGCAACTAGCTCGAACAGCGCAGCGCTGATGTTTGATTTTGGGATTGACAACTGAAGCTTTGCCCTTGACCTAGTGCGTCTCCCGAAGGATGCGGTCTATTTCCCGCCGTTTGCAGTCGGGACACACTCCATGCGTGGCCCATGCCAGCGTTCGACCTGAGTGCAACGCGAAATCGCCACTGGCCGTCGCCACCTGGCCGCACCAGGCGCACTGTCGGGTCGGTGCGGTCGTCAGTTGCTCGACTGCCAGCAGCAGATCCTCGATGTTGAAGGGCTTGGGCAGGAACACGGGCGCACCCAGGTCTTGCGCTTGCCGCAGGGCGTTGGCGCCAGCCGCCGAAACGACCAGGACTGGAATTGCGGCCAGGTCCCGCGACATCGCCATGTGGCGCAGCAGCTCCCAGCCGTTCATGTCGGGCATCATCAGGTCCAGCAGCAGCAGGTCAGGCAAACGCGTGCGCATCGACTCCAGCGCCTGGACGCCGCCGCTGGCAGTCGCCACGCTGTAGTCGGCCTCCGTCAGTGCCAGTTCGAGGAGGTCTCTGATCAAGTCATCATCCTCGACGACGAGCACGTATTTGGCGGCCGACCCCACTCAACGCGCAACTGCATTGATCATGCCGCGGCACGAGCCGAGAGCATCAACAGCGCTCCTAGGAACGCGGCCGAAAAGCCGCTCGAAAGGTTGTGAATGGCCTGCCGCGTTCCTAGGAGCAGTCTGTCACAGAAGTTAGGCCGACTGCGACTCGTGCTGCGGACCGGCTTGTCGGCCGAACTTCTGGCTCTGCACCTGCCTTCGCATCGTGAGCTCCAGCAACCCCGGCCTCCTCGAACGTAGCCATCTCGCCAAGTAAGGCCACCGCCGCGTCCAGCATTGGCAGGACGAGGGCTGCACCGGAGCCCTCTCCGAGGCGCAAATCAAGCGCGACCAGTGGCTCCAGTTCGAGCGACTCCAGTGCCGCCCGATGACCAACCTCCACCGATCGATGCGCTGCAATCAGATATCCCCGCACCCGCGGGCACAATTGCGCCGCCAGCAGGACCGCGGATGTGGCAATGAATCCGTCCACCACCACCGCGATACGTCGCGACGCGGCTGCCAACGTAACACCGACGAGCGCGGCGGTTTCCAACCCGCCAACCTTCGCAAGCACGTCGAGCGGATCCGCGGCATCAGGTTGATTGATCCGCAGCGCCCGCTCGATGACAGCAACTTTGCGTCGCCATGTCGAGTCGTCAATTCCGGTGCCGCGGCCGGTGACATCGGCCACCGGCAACCCCGTGGCGATGGCCACCACTGCCGAAGCGGACGTGGTGTTGCCGATGCCCATTTCGCCGAGACACACCACGTCGAGTCCGCGCTTGGCCTCCCGCGCCACCACTTCGAATCCAACACCGATTGCCGCCAGTGCCTGTTCACGTGTCATTGCAGGGCCGTCTGCCAAATTGGCGGTACCGAAGGCGATCTTGCGGTGAATGATGCGAAGTGTCGAGGGAAGTTCCGTGGCGATGCCGACGTCGACGACGACAACGCGCGCACCCGCATTACGCGCAAGCACATTGATGGCCGCTCCGCCGCTTGCGAAGTTCCGCACCATCTGAGCGGTAACCTCCTGCGGATAGGCGGAGACGCCCTCACGCGACACGCCATGGTCGGCGGCCATGACCACGACTGCCTTGCGCGGTAAGCGCGGCAGGCTCTCACCTGTGATCCCGGCGAGTTGGGTCGCCAGTCTCTCGAGGCGTCCCAGACTCCCCGGCGGTTTGGTGAGGAGGTCCTGCCGCTGGCGGGCCGCGGCCATAGCTCGCTCGTCGAGTGGGAGAATGAGCTCAACAACCTCGTTGAGCTCAGGCGCATGCCGACGGCCTGTCGAACGACCTGGCTTGCCGCTAACGATCGTCCCCGCTTTCGTTCCTCACATCGGTACTCACGCCTTCAATGTGCCGGTTTGCGTGCAGGCTCACTCGGCCGATGGTGCGGTAGTCTCCGAGTCCGTTCTTGGGCTTGGGGGTGTGGTAGCCGGCGAAGAACACGTTCAGCACGTTATCTCCGGCCAGTGTAGCGCTGGGAGCGTAGACACGCCCGGCGAAGAAGCCGCTGGTAATGCCGCCCACCGCCGGTTGCGCGGGCACGCTCACGGGTGTGCCACCGCCGCCGAAAACGGGCAGGCCTTTCGAATCCACATTGATGGTGTATGCGCTGGCGATCATGATGGGATTGTTGAGTCCGTTGACGACCGTCCAATGGACGAGGTCGGTCGACTCGGCATAGCCGATATAGCGGAATGCATCCGAATCTCCGTCAATGCAGCCGCCTCCCGAAAACAAGAGCCCGTATCTGTCGCCACCGAGCTTCAGGATGGTGCCAGCGGTGGCGAGCCAACGCGTGCCTGTCGCCGTGACATCGGTTGGATCGTTCAAGCCTTGCAGTGGGCCCAGGTCCGTGAAGTGGATGCCGTCGGTTGTTTGGGCCAAACGCAGATAGGTGATGTCGTCATTGGTGCCGGTGCCGAACGGATTGCTGGCGTAATACGGCGCCCATGTCGTGTTGCATTGTTGGACGGCAGGGAGCGCCGTCGGGCCGGTGTTGTCGCCGTTGACAATCTTCTGTTCGTAGATGATCTTGACTGCACCGCGCGAATCGCCCGGCACAACGCCCAGGATGCCGTCCGGATTCATGAGTCCGAACGTGTGGCTGGCGAGCTCGGGCTGCGACGAGGTCGCATCGGTCGGGCCATCATTCATCTCCGGAGCACCAGCCAGCGGCTGCCCGGACGTGGGCTTGAGCTCGTGAATGTACAGGTCGTCAACGTCGATATGATTGTTCGCGCGTTCGAGTGTGTACAGGTACGTATGCCCGCCGATCGACAATACGAACTGGTGGCCCTGACCATCGTCGTCGCCGTTGTCGTCGTTGTTTCCGTCGTTCGGGTTGTCTTTGTCGCCGTCGGGATCCTTCTGGAGTTGTTTCGGACAGGTGGTTCGCAATTGAAGCGCTTCCTGCTGAAAGGTCCAGGTGCGGCCTCCGTCGGTCGAGGAAGCGGCAACGACAGCCTCGTCGATGTCTTTCGGTCGATAGTCGAAATAGCCCTGCAGGTGGTCACCGTGGCCCGTAATGAATGGGAAGTAGTACGGTTCCATGCGCTCGCTGGCCGGGTTACCGACCTGGTGTCCACTGGCGTCGCAGTAGCCGGCGGACTTCAGGCCAACGGCGGCGCCGGATTGCTCGAGGGTCCACGGCCCGCCAGCAATGTACGTTTCGGTTGGCGCTTCAACGCGAGTCCACCTGACGGAGTCGTTGTCTGCAAAACTCGGTGTCATTGCCGCGCCTTGCGTAATCGCGAGACTGGTTGTGATCATCGCCAGTCCAAGGCCTACTGCGACTCTTGGCACCATTCTGTTCATGCGATTGCTTGCTCCTCACGAATTGATGCGCCACTAACTGCGCGGCGCCATGCTAACGTTCCACCAGGAGCCAGCCGACCAGATCGGTGTGTTAACAGTTCACGTAGCCGGCGCTGCTGCAAGTGACATGCATGAGAGCGAACATCGCCACTAGTCAGGCCTGCGGGCGGCGGAGCGTGTCCACAATACGATCCAGCAGTTCACGCTCCAGCGAGGAGGAGGACTCGGGAGAGAATCGGCGTCTGAACTGACGCGCCTGGATCAACGATACAACCAGCCACGCCAGGCTCAAGGCTGACACATCGTTGCGAATGGCACCTTCGGCCTGACCACGCTTCAAAATAGACGCGAGACCTTCGGCTACGCGGGCGGTGTTGCGGTGGAATGCGGCGGCGACTGCCGCTTCGAACTGGAGTCTGTGCGCGTCTTCGAACAGAACGCCAAACATTGGCGCAGTGTGCAAATGGTCCAGGTGGTCGGCGTCCAGGAGGTGTCGCAGCCAGACGTCGACGGTCTCGTGTTTGACCGCCAACTCGGTCAGATGCGCAGCAGCTTGCTCCGAAACCCGGTCGAGAGCCGCCGCAAACAGCTCAGCTTTCGTGCCGAAGTTCTGAAAGATGACCGGCTCCGTCACGCCGATTCGCGCGGCGACATCAGACATGCGCGTCTGCTCGTAGCCGACCGTGGCAAACACGGGAATGGCAGCCTCGAGGATGCTCGCACGCCGGGCAGCCGCGTCCAAGCGCCGCCGCCGAGGGCGCACTCCGCCTTCGGTGCCAACCTGCCCCGAGGCCATGCTCAGAGTAACGCTCCCTGCGAGTTCACGCTTGACATTTAGCTTAGCACGGACTAAGTTTAGTGACGACTAAGTTAGGAGATCTGGCAGCCCATGAGTGTTCATTCACCCGTCGCGCACCTGTTCCCTCGATCGTCCGTTGCTCACCGCACGCGCAGCCACACGCTTGGTGCCCCGCGCGCCTACGACGCGTTCGTGAACCTGTTCTTTCTCGGTCGCCGGCGTGCCACGTTCAAGGCGTTGGCCGACGCGGCCGGTGTCAAGTCCGGTCAACGTGTTCTGGACGTCGGCTGTGGCACCGGCTATTTCGCACGTCTCATTGCTGAAGTGGTTGGGCCCGATCGTCTATCGGTGGGCCTCGATGCGTCTCCGGAGATGATCGACTACGCCAGCCGCCAGGTGAGACCCCGGACGAACTGCAAGTTCCAACTGGGTGCGGCTGAATCGTTGAGCTTCCCGGATCAACAGTTCGACGTGGTGGTGTCGATGGATGGGACGCCTGCACGGCTACGATCGGATGGCGCAAGCGGTGCCCGACCTGGAGCGATTGATTGCCGACGCCGGCTTCGAGCACGTCCGCGATGGCGAAGCTCCGCCCTGGCTGCGCTACGTGCTTGCGGAGGCGCTCGCAGCAAGCTAGTCGCACGTGCGGACCTCGCCTACAATCGCGAGTTGCAATGCCACGACTCGAGCCGATTACTCAGCGAAATCAGGTCGCCGAAAGCGACCGCGCCGCGTTCGACGAAATCACTGCATCGCGTGGCCGAATCAACGCCCCGCAATCGATGCTCATGTACGCGCCGCAAATATCCGCGCGTGCGTCGGCGCTCAACGACGTGCTGCGGGAACTGCTGTCCGATGCAGATTTCGAGCCGGCGGTGCTGAGCGCTGCGCGCGAGTTCGACATTGATTTCGTGTGGGCTGCCCACCAATCCGCCGCGATGCGCGCGGGCGTGAGCCAGGCGACCATCGACGTGATTCGCACGCGCGGTGACCTGTCCGCGCTGAGTGAACGTGAGCAGGTCATTATTTCGGTGGGTCGCGAGCTTGTCGGAAGACACCAGTTGTCGGCCGAAACATTCGAGGCGGCCCGAAAGCAACTCGGCGATCGTGGCATCATCGAAGTGCTGGCGACGATGGGCTACTACCTGATGATCGGTTGCGTCCTGATTGCAACGGACATGGAGCTACCCGCCGGCGCGCAGCGATTAGCGCGGTAAACCCTGCCGCATCTCTGCGCTCTCAGAAATAGCCGGCGCGGCGGTATCGATCCACCGGAGGGTGCACCACCAACGTGGACGTCGGCTCCAGGCTGGTGCCGCGGGATCAACCCGACGTGCCGCTGCTGCGCGATGGCAGATCCACGATGCGGCACGGTATGTCGGCATCTTCGTCGGTCATATAGCTTGCGCAGATGCGGTGGTAGCCATCTGCGATGGTGAGCCGACGGCCACTGCGCTGTGCGTCGCCGCGCACCAGCAGCACAGGTGCCAACCGCTGACCTCGCTTGATTTTTCGTAGATCCGACTTCACGTGCGGGTTGATGGCCGGCAGCAACGGCAACTCGGATGCGCGCAGCAGGTCCTTGGCTTTGCGGTGCACGGTGTCCGCAGTCCGCAGTGCCTGGACCAGGCGTTGGGCGGTGACCGGGGGCAGGATCAGGCTCAGGTAGTCCAGGGCCGCCGGGTAGTCGTGCGCCTCGGGTTCGGTCTTCCACAGCTCGCCGGTGTTGCGCGAGGATTTCGGCATTATTAAGCCCTACAGTATGACTCCTGGGTCATCGGCCATCGAGTACGATAGGCGTTCGAGACAAGGGAGCCAACCGAATGACCGCCGACATTTTGGCGCGAGTCGTACAACTGGTCCTGGCACCGGTCGTGATGATCAGCAGCGCGGCGGTGCTGCTTAATGGTCTGCTGACCCACTACGGCGAAGTCAACGGACGCATTCGAACCATGAATCACGAGCGGTTCGAGCTCGTGCACAGCCTGGCGACCTCGGCTGATCCACTGGATATCGAGCGGCTCGAGGAAATCGACCACCAACTTCCGGGCCTGCTGGACCGCCATCGACTCATCCACAACGCGATGCTGACGATCTATTACTCCGTGGTGTTGCTGGTGATCAGCATGTTCGCTGTTGCGGTGGCCGCGCTGACGGATGTTATCTGGGCACCGCTCGGAGTCCTGGTGCTGCTGTTGGTGGGAACGAGCGTGCTTCTGTATGGAGTCCTGCTCACGACGCTCGAGATTCGAGTGGCGCGTCACGCCATCGTTTTCGAAACGGAGCGATCGTTGAAACTCCAGCCGCGGCCGCGAAGTTAGCAAGGTTCTACCCGTCCGCGCGACACGTTGTTCGGATACTGTCCAAGGCACAAGGCGTTCCTGCCGGAACCAGACTCCGAGCTAGGGTCTACGATGCACATGGCGGAGACATTCAAATGGTTGATGCACAATCCGCACCCGAGGACATCGCCAGTGATGGCGACAACTCGGCTCGATTTCTGGCGCGTGTCGGCGATGAGTTGGCCAAATCACTGGATTATGAGACCACGCTCTCGGCCGCGGCACATCAGGCCGTGCCATTCCTGGCTGACATCTGTGTCGTGGAGTTGGTCGGAGTTGACGGCCATCTCGAGCCCGTGGCGGTTGCTCACCTCGAGCCCGCGAAGGAGGGCCGGCTGCGCGAATTAGCGGTTGACAGCGGCATCGAGTCGCCGGCGAACGCCGTGCGCGCCCTGCGGCGCCGGCATTCGATACTCGTTAATGACGTTTCTGAAGCGAACTTGAGGCGCGTCGCGGAAGAGGAGGGTATTCCGTTCGATACACGAACGGCGGCCGGCATCCGCGAGGTTGGACCACAGGCGGCGATTTCCTCGCCACTCATGGCGCGCAGCGATGTTCTGGGAGTGCTGTCACTGCTACGACTCCCGTCGCGTCCGCCATTCGCGGCCTCAGAGATGCCACTCATCGAACAACTGGCACGCCAGTGTGCGCAGGCAGTCGACAACGCACGCCTGTACCAACAGGCGACTGAGGCGGCGAGGGTGCGCGAAGAGCTCCTTGCAGCAACGTCGCACGAGCTTCGCACGCCGGTCAGCGAGATCAAAGGATTCGTCAGTACGTTGCGTCGCTGCGATGTGAGCTGGGACGAAGCGACGCGTCAGGACTTCCTGCAAGAAATCGAATGCCAGGCTGATCGTCTGGGTGATCTCATCTGCGATCTGCTGGACATGTCAGAATTGGCAGCCGGGGGTTTCAAGTTGGAGCGGCGTCGGATGTCGCCCGCGGTACTTGTGTGCGACGGCCTGAAGCGAGTCCGCACATGCTTGTCCGGGTCCACGCTGTCGATTGATTCGTCGCTTGGTTCCTTGCCTGCGGTGTACGTGGATCCGAGTCGTGTCGAGCAGGCGATCGCCAATCTTGTGGAGAACGCGTCTAAACACGCGCCCGCGTCTCCGATCCATATCACAGGTATCCTGGCAAACGGAGGCGCCCGCGTGGACTTGATGGTTGAGGACGAGGGTCCAGGTATCCCTGATGAAGATCTCGCTCGCGTTTTCGACATTTTCTATCGAGGCGCGTCGGTGCAGAGAGCGGAAACTCCGGGCACAGGATCCGGGCTTGCGATCGTGCGTGCGATAGCGGAGGCGCACGGTGGCAGTATCCGCGCTGAGAATCGCAACGGTGGTGGCGCCCGGTTCGTGCTCAGCCTACCAATCGGGGGGCCACTACTTCCGAAGCGCTAGGCAGCACCGACGAGTCCGGATAATGTTCAGGAATCGGCGGCCGCGTTCGGGCCTTGGTCGATTCGGCCACGGCATGATCAAAGCGCGTGCGCGTGGGTGGTTGTACGGGCACAACTGAGACGCAAGGGCTAGAGTACGATGAGCGGCTGCGAGCCGCGTTGGGCATCGCGGCGCACGAGCTGCGCCTGCCGCTGAGTCACATTAAAGGTTTCATCACCACCTTGTCGCGAACTGACGTGGAGTGGGACGCCCGCACGCGGCGTGAGTTGCTGTCGGAAGCGGATCGCGCGGTCGATCGCCTCGAACGCTTGATCGAGGAGCTGCTGGATCAGTCAACGGCCGGCCACGTCGCGCAGGATCGCCGTACACGCGTCTCACCACGTGCCCTGGTCTTGACGACCGTAGCGAGATTGCGCCCGATGCTTCAGGATCGTGCAGTCCGCATCGATGTCCCGACAAACCTTCCACAAACGGAGCTCGAAGTCCCGGCGATGGAACGCGTACTGGCAAACCTGCTGCAGAACGCCAGTAAATACTCGCCACCGCGCGCGGTAATCGACATTTCGGCGCGCCATATCGACGGAATGATTGAGTTTCGAGTAGAAGACCGCGGACCGGGCGTTCCGCCGCTGGAGTACGAGCGGATCTTCGAACCATTTTATCGCGGTAGTGGCCACGACCAGGGAGGTCATGGCCTGGGTCTGGCTATCTGCCGAGCCATCGTGACAGCGCACGGCGGCCGCATCTGGGCGGCGCCGCGGCCAGGCGGCGGTGCGCGGTTCACCGTCACCCTGCCGCTCATGGCACCAGCTCCGGCGCATTGTCCACTGCACCAGGCTGTGCAAGTGTGTACTGGAGAGCGTGGACGGCGTCGGCCGAGAACATCTGAGCGCAGCAGAGCTAGTTCACGGCAAGGTTGAACTGCGCCGCCGGCGGGTCTTCCTGGCCTAGCAGCGGCGTTCGCTGCAGGCGAACAAAGACCTGGAATGTGCCGCGCGCAGGCAAGCGGATGTTATTCCCATAGTACACGCGCTCGGCAGATCCATCCTGCGACAGCATTGGCACCAATGTCTGCCCATACGTGACGGGGTGTCCATCCAGCAGCAAATCCATTGTCACCCCCAGGTATGGGACGAGCTGGTGCGTATCTGAAGTCAGTACTTCCACCACCGCGTGCCGTACTGCAAGCTGCGGTGAATCGGCGGGAACCGGTTGGGTTGGATCGAGGTTGTTCGTCACATGCAGCATGTCGCTGAGGACGATGGCGCCGAGGCTCGGTGCACCACTCACCAGGGTCGGTTGCGGCGCCGCAAGCTGGGTCGGATCCGTGACGGCGACCCTGGCCTCATCCTCCATGTGGCGAGGCGGCTCGAAGGCAAGACTGAGGCTAACACTGCCAACGGCGACATTCGGCGGCGACACCTGAACGCTCGCAGCTGGCACCGGGCTCGCTTGTGCGCCGGGTACTGCCACAGTCTGCGACGGACCGGTCGCAAGCCCCGCTTGGGGTGACGCGCTCACCGCCGCCTGCGCCGCGGGAGCTCCGCTCGAGGAGTTGGCGCCCGAAGCGCACCCGGCGCCAAGAAGAACGCAAATTGGAACAATTGCCCTGCCAAGCAGGTACCAGCGCATCGCTGACCTCCGTTGCGGGAGAAGTTTGGTGAGTTTCAGCCTACCCTCGACCGCTGCGAATGGTCCCTTGCTGTCGACGGACGCGGCATGAATGTTCCCCGAACGGAAAACGGACCCATGCAAGACTGACAGATCGCAAAAAAGTCACGCATGGAGGACACCTTGGCAACCGCGGTATTACCGCGGCGCCTGACACTCCACATGCACGCCTATCAAAGTCTAGGTGGCGTAGTTGAACAGGGAATGGACAGCAACACACTCGCCCCGGACACGTCCAGGACAACCGGCGAAGTGGACAACGGGACAAGAGATACAGAGGAGACAACAGCAGTCATGATGCTCGGCTCCGCAGACGAGGTGCCCACAATGGTGACGCTCGTGCTGCGTGCGTGGCGCACCGGACCCCCGCACGAATCGGCCTTCCGGTACGAGGCGACGCACGTGCAAACAGGTGACGTCGCCTACTTTCGCAGCCTGGAACGCGCCGCGCAGCACATTCGCTGCCTGGTCGAACGCGTCAACTCACAAGCACCGGCGCGCGCACCGCTTCAATTCCCCGTGGAGGGCTCAACCGATCATGGACCTTAGCCGCTTTCGCACACCAGCATTCGCGCTGTTCACAGGCGCAGCCGTACTGGCAACGGCCTGCAGTCGGACGATAACCCCGGCACCTGTGGTGCCAGACTCCACATCCGCTCCCGTGGATACGCCCGCGGCCGAGGCAAGCAATCCGGACAATCAGGTGCTGACGGTGTGGTACTTCGACAAGGTTTCCATGGAAACCGTCATACCGCTGTTCGAGCAGAGCCATCCCGGCGTCAAAGTCAACTTCGTTGAGCAGCCATTCGGCGACATGAGCAAGAAGTACCTGGCAGCACTCGCTGCCCAACAAGGTGTCCCTGATGTGATCGGCCTGGACACCAGCATGGTCGGCCAGTTCCTGGACGCAGGTGAGAACCTGCTTGGGGAGCCATACAGCGCCGGACAACTCAAGAGCGACTTCGTCCAGTGGAAGTTTGATGCGCCCCTCACCAGCTCGGGCGAAATGACAGCGATGCCGTGGGATGTGGCCACGGGCGTGATGTTCTATCGACCGGATGCATTCAAGGCGGCCGGACTGCCAACCGAGCCGGATGACGTCGCGAAAGCGCTCTCCACGTGGGATGACTTCATCAAGGCCGGCCAGACCATCAAGGCCAAGAGCGGCGGACAGACGGCCATCATCGGCAACGAGCACGACGTGTTCAACGCGGCCTATTGGCAGAACGGCGGCAATATCGCGCAGAACGGATCGATCGTGCTGCTGCCTGAAGGTTTGCAGCCGCTGCAGATTGCGCTTCAAGCCAAGGGCGCAAATATCGGCGCCAATGTTCCCGCCTGGAGCGAGCGATGGGCGCCGTCACTTCAGAACGGCAACATCGCGACCGTCATCATGGGCGGTTGGATGCTGGGTAATCTGCAGAACCTCATCGACCCAGATGGCGCCGGTAACTGGCGCGTGACCACACCGCCGGGCGGAGCATTCAGCAACGGCGGAACCTACATCCAGATCCCCAAGCTCGCCGAACACAAGCAGCTCGCCTGGGAGTTCACGCAATTTCTGACGACCAATACCGACGCGCTGAATGCGGTCTTTCAGAAGACCGGCATTGTCCCTGCTTACACACCGGCCTGGGAGAGCCCAGTCTACGATCAGCCGGTGCCGTACCTCGGCGGCGAACCTGCTTTCCGCTTGATGGTGAACCTGGCGCAGCAGGTGAAGCCGCTCACGTACAGCCCCGTAGATGCACTCGGTACGGACCTGTTGAACGCCCAGGTTGACGCGGCGATCAGTGGCAAAGCCCCGCCTCAGCAGGCGCTGCAGACCGCCGCGAGCCAGATCCAGGAGCGCGCACAAATGGCGTCCAACCTGCAGCTATCGATCGCCCAAGCGCCCTGAGTCACATGTCGTCAATCGCGAACGCGCTGGCCCGCAGCGATGCACCGGCGCGCCGCGGATTCCGTCGCTGGAGGCTGACGGAGTCCACGCGGCGCGCTGCGTGGGCATACGTCTTTATTGCGCCGTTTTACATGAGTTTTCTGGCATTCGGCGTTTTTCCGATCCTGTTCAGCTTCTATCTCGCGCTGACCCGTTGGACTCCCTATCAGAACGTCTGGATTGGTGCCGGCAATTTTGTCAATCTGCTGCAGGATCGGCTCGTACATACGGCCCTGTTCAACTCACTGTGGCTGATGGTCGTCATTGGCACGGTCCAGATTAGCCTTGCACTGTTGATCGCGATCGCGCTGAATGCCAGACGTTTGCACGGTCGGCACGTCTTCCGCGGCATCTTCTTTCTGCCCTACATCACCTCACCAGTCGTGCTGGGCCTCGTATGGGGTGTCATCTTTGCCTATACGGGCTTGCTAAACAGTCTTCTGGGCGAGCTTGGAATCGGACCTATTGACTGGCTCGGTTATGCAAGTGGCAGCAGCCTCTGGATCAAACCTGCCATCGCCCTCGTGACCGTCTGGCAGTACTTTGGCTGGAATGTCCTGCTCTTTGCCGCCGGACTCCAGGCGATTCCCAACGAGATTTTCGAGGCAGCCAGGATTGATGGAGCTAACAGCTGGGAAGTTCTGACACAGATAACGCTGCCATTGTTGAAGCGCGTCACGTTCTTCATTGTGAGCATCACCATCATCGGCAGCGTTCAGTTGTTCGATGCACCATTGATGCTTCTTGGTGGTGTGGCTGGTGCTGGCTCCGGCACGCTCGGCGGCGCGGAAAGCGGCGGTTTGACCCTGGCAATGATGGTGTACGAAACCGCGTTCAACTACGGTCAGTTCGGCTACGCAGCGGCGATCTCGATCTTAATGTTCGCGGTGCTGCTCATCTTGACCGCGGCGAACCGACGGTTGTTCTTCCGCGGCGCAGAGGACTAGCGGGGCATGGTGAACTCTTCTATTGCACAGTGGACGATCCTGCGGCGCGCGGTGGTGTACGCACTGCTCTGCTGCGCGGGCGTCGCGACCATAGGGCCGTTCTACTGGGAGTTCATGTTGGCCAGCCATACCACAGCGGAAATTTCAAACACTCCGCCGCCCGTGTGGTTGGGGCATGCGTTGCAGCAAAACTACCAGACGTTGCTGGAGTACGCGCCGTACTTCTGGCGGTCAATGCTGAACAGCGGCGTCATTGGCGTGGGCTCAACTCTGGTGACGGTATTCTTCAGTGCACTCAGCGGCTACGCGTTCGCTCGCCACAGTTTTCCCGCCAAAGAGAAGCTGTTCTGGGTGCTGCTGATGACGATGCTCATTCCAGGCCAGCTGGGACTCATTCCGTGGTACATCGAAATGACGCACCTGGGCTGGACCAACTCGTTCTTGCCTTTTCTTGTGCCAGCAATCGGCAACGCATTTGGCACCTTCTGGATGCGACAGTACATCGCAAGCGCCATTCCCGCGGAATTGTTCGACGCCGCGCGCATCGATGGCTGCAATGAGTTTGGGATCTTCTGGCGTATTGTCCTGCCGCTGGCTGCTCCGGCGGCCGGCGCGCTGGCCATCACCAGCTTCATCGGCGGCTGGAACGCGTTTCTGGGACCGCTGACCTTGATGACGGATCCGAATATGTACACCTATCCAGTGGCACTGGCCAATCTGCAGGGAGTGCACGGGACTGACACCGGCGCACTGCTGGTTGGTAGCTCCATTGCCACGCTGCCAATGTTGCTGGTGACCATCTTCGGCTCGCGGCGAATCATAGATGGTCTCACCGCTGGCGCCTTGAGCGGCCAGTAAGCAGTACCTGAAAGGAAGATCCTCGATTGCGTATGAATGTAGCTTCTGTTGTGTTGCCCGCGGCGGCAACCGTGGCCGTTATCGCGCTCGTCGCGTGCCAGGCGGCACCAGCACCGGAAACGCAGGTAGCGGCCACTACCGTTCCGCCGAGCCCAACCGCGGCTCCAACACCGGATGCCGCACCACTGAGCCTCGGCCCAATCACCGCCCAGACGGTGCTGGTTGACCAGGTCGGCTATCTGCCAACTCTGCCCAAGACGGCCGTGGTGACTGGCTCTGACGCGGCCTCGGCCGACACCTTCCAACTGGTCGACACGCGAACCGACCGTGCCGTGTTTGCTGGACGCGTTGGAGCGCTCACAAAGGACTCGGATACGGGTCAACCCTTGCGCAGCGCGGACTTTTCCAGCTTCACGGAGTCCGGGTCCTATACGGTGGTGGTGCCAGGCGTGGGCAGGTCGCCCGAATTTCGCATTGGCACTGATGTCTACGCGCAGCTAGGCCGCGACGCGCTGGATTCGTACGAGCAGTTGGCGGTGCTCGCGCCGAAAGGCTGGCAGACTGCCAGCGTCAAGGACCGGACATCCAACCAGACGGTCAATGTGACCGGCGGTTGGCCGGATGCTGGCGACTATGGTCGGTACATGCCAAGTGCTGCCAGCGCGTTGGGCACGTTGTTGCTGGTTGACGATCTCTTCCCACAACAAGCACAGGCCGATGCGCTGTCGGTACTGAAGCGCGAGCTCGACTGGGTTTTGACCATGCAGCGTTCCGACGGCTCGGTCTACCACAAGGTCACGCCGCTCCAGTTTGGCGGATTCGACAAGAACTCCGACAACATCGGTGGGCAGTTGTATGCGTTCGACCCGAATACCGCCGACGCGGCGGTCTTCGCGGCGATTACTGCTGAGGCAGCGCGTGTGTACAGCGCAAGCGACGCCACGTACTCCGCGCAGTTGCTCGCAGCAGCGCAAAAGTCCTGGAGCTACTTGAGCCAGCAACCGAAGGCAATTCTGCCACCAGAGCTGGAGGGTACGGGCGGATACGTGTACGGTGGCGACAGCTCGCAGCGATTCTGGGCGGCGGCCGAGTTGTACAAGACGACCGGCGATCCGAGCTACGGCCAGTACGTCAGCGATTATGTTGCACGGCGGTCGCCTTCAATTGGTTTGCTGGGTTGGACGAACACGGACACCTATGGGTTGCTAAGTCTCGCGTTCAACGACGCGGCCGATCCAGCATTGCGCGCTCGGATCACTGGCAATCTTGTGCAGTGGGCTGATGGCACGGTGACCTCCGTTACCAGCCCGATCAATCCATGGTCTGACTCTGTTTCCGAGTTTCACTGGGCTTCGAACAAGACCGGGCTGGACAACGCGGTTCTGCTGTTGATTGCCAATCGCGCGGCACCGAACGTTCGCTATGTTGCGGCGGCCAATGAGCAACTGCACTTTGTGCTGGGGCGCAACGCTCTGGCCAAGTCATTCGTGACTAGGTACGGGACGAACACCGTTCAGAATCCGCACAACCGGACCATGTTTGTGATCGGCCGTCTCGTGCCCGGGGTGCTGGTTGGTGGGCCAAACGGGGATGGCCAGGATGGCATAACCCCGACCGCGCAGGGCCAACGCAGTTATGTGGACCAGTTGCAGGCCTACGCGTCGAATGAAAATTCGGTGGAGTACAACGCACCGCTGGTATTTGTCACCAGCGTACTGGCGGCAACCGCAAGTTAAAACGCAACTCCTGTTCAGGAGGCGCGCCGGCCTGTACCGGTGGTGTTCGGGTACTCGCCCATAGGCTGCGTCGCGAACAGCTCATGTCTGGGCGCTTCTGGTTAGGCCTGCTGGTGACGTTATGGGCGGGGCTCGTTGGTCCCGCCATTGGCTTCGCGGTCGGCCAGCGCTACAGCGGACTGGACTGTCAGCTCTCGCCGACGCTTGGATCAGATATTCTGGCGACGCTGGCAAGGGCGTTCCGAATCCTACGCAGCCTGCCGCTGCCGAGCGCTCCCGGAGGTGCCAGAATGTTGTCCGATCCTTCCATGTGGCTGGCGCCACTGTTGGTTGCAGCCCTGGCCGGCGCAGCGTGGTGGCTTTGGCGTGGACGAGCGAAACCCACTCAGCCGGAACCCGAAACGCTACCGGAGCCAACTCCCGTAACGCCGATCAGCACACTGCGGCCGCGCCGAGGAGCTGAATGCAAGCTGGCAATTGGCAGTGCTGGCATCAAATGCGTGGTGCGCGAAGGCCGCATGGAGGATGCGTACCAGATACGTCTGCCATCTGAAACCGCCTTCGAGGCATTCGCCGATTTCGACAAGCACCAGGAGCGCGTCGCCATCGCGAATCGAGTGAATGGTCCGTCGTATCTGGTATTGAGCGACACGCTGGATGCGCATACGTCGCTTAGCGAGGGATTGGGCAACCGTCCTCCAGCAGAAGTGTGGGACATTCGCGAAGAATGGATGCCAGGCGTAAGCCACTTCATTGACGAAGCGGCACTGTGCCTGCGCTCAGCCGGCGTCTGGCCAGCGCGAATCACCGCCGACCTCAGTGCGGGTGGACATGGCGTGCCTGGCCTGTTTGCACTCGCTCGCATGGCCGACGAGTTTCCGCGTGCGGACCGCCATGCGCACTTCATCGTGCCGGAAGGTGATGTGGAGCGCACGGAAGCTGTGCGTTTGCTCGACGCGCTACGGTCTGGCGGCCTGCTGGTCGGCCAACGTCTGCTGCCGATGCCATGGCAGGACAAACTTCCGTTGGCGTTGACAACGCTGATACGTGACAACCGACGCGGGCGGGATGATCTGGATGAGGTCGCTGCGCACATTGCTCCAGCGCTCAGCGCGCGCGTTCGGTATGAAACCGGTACATCTGAAAACCTGTCCAACCTGATGCGACGCTTGACCAAACACGGTCCCCATTCCGAATCCGAGCCGTGCCCGTTGACGTTCGAATACGCGTACAGCGCGGTGCCAATCACCGCGGGCGGAGCGTTCGGCCGGATCGACGTGAGCTCGTTGTCGCCGATCGCCGACGCAACCCTGCGTGCGCTGCGATTCGGAGAGGGCGTCAAGACTGCTCTCGAAGCAGAGATCGGGCGCCACCTGGTACTGGTGACAATGCCGTGCAACGACTGGGAAGACGTCCGCCAGGTCGAACAGTACGTCCTGGAGCGGCTGGAGTTCGCTGGAATGGCTGACCGGAGACGTGTCGGCATCTTTTTCAGTGGCTATCGGGCCGACCCGAACAACCGACAGGAACGCGCCCTGGCGATTCGCCTGGGCACGGTGGAAGGTGGTTGGGACGCGGTGTACCGTGCTATCGTCAATGCACCGCACACGGTGTACAGCGTTGGCGCCGACCGCGTTGATGGAGTACCGCGTGTGTCGGAGTCCGCGCCGTGACGCGACGCACCATTTTGCAGCCGGTCGATGCACCTCCATCGGCGGAGGCGCCAGCGAATGCTCCTCTGCCACCTCCGACACGTGACCAACGGGCACCGTTTCCGCGGAGTCTCCTTCTGGTTGCAGCGCTTGGAGTGGCCGCATTGATTGTTGGTGGCGGGGTCTTGACGCGGATCACGGCCGCGCCAGCGACGACAGCGGCACCGGCGCAGCAGGCATGTCCGTCCGTGGCATCGTACCTGGAGGTGATCGCCGGGTATGAACGTCAGGCGCGCTGGAGCCTGGCCGCGACCACGGCCCAGACGGCGATGCATACGCCGGGGCTGTGCGAGACTGATCGGGCGGCACTGGGACAAAAGGCAATTGCGCTTGGGCAACAAGCGTTGTTCGAGCAGCCGGCAGCCCCTGAGGATGCCCCCGGGCAAAAACGCGTTGTCGCCGCCTACGCTGACCTCAAATCACTCGCCACAACGTATGGTGCGCAGCCACCCGCGCCATTGCCTATTGCCCAGTCCGCGTACGACAAGCGACTCTTCTTGCTGGCAGCCGCGGCCTATGCCGACGCATTCATCGACGGGGACTCATCCACGCAGGACCGTGACGTCGTGCGCGCGGACTACGCTGCTCAGTACAACCTCGGCCTGGCGTGGGCCGAGCGGACGGATACGACTCAACACGCTGACGGACTGGCCAGACTTGCTACCGCGTGTTCGATCGATGAGCGGCAACAGCTCGGGAGTCCAGAGGCGTGCAACGAATTGCAAAAGCTGCTCGGTGCGCGCAGCCGCTGGCCGGCGCCCCTGCCCGATCCGTTGGTCAATGTCGCCGGCTCCCAACCGTAGATGGGCGCGACACGTTCTTACGCCGTTGCGTTGCTGACCACTTGCGTGGTGGTTGTCACAGGGTGCGCAGCGCCGCCAATCGATCACCTGGAGGGTACACCCGCGCCGGAGGCGGAGTCGGTGCCGACGGCCGTGCCAACGCGTGGACCTGCGCCACAATTGGTGATCAATCCGCAACCGGCACCGCAGTCTGGGCAGGTGCATGTCGCCGGAGCGGGTTTCGCGCCGGGCGAGATAGTGTCGATTGAAGTGGCAGACACGGGCACGCTGTCGCTCGGCGACGTGACAACCGCCTCTGACGGAGCGTTCGCGCCTGCAACGCTCACGCTACCCGACCAGCTCCAATCCGGGCCCCACACGCTTCAGGCGGTTGGGCAGACCAGCCAACGCACGAGCACCGGCACGTTGTGGATCCGTGCACCGCAACCGTGGCTGGTCATGGACAACTACGACGTGCCTCAGTACGGTGATCTTGGGCTGGTGGCCGGTGGCTTTGAGCCGATGGACTCGGTGCAGGTCTCGCTTGCCCCGACGTCCGGTCCTTCTATCGATCTCGCACGCTTCACAACGGATCAAGCCGGCAACGGGGCGTGGCTCCAGGTGAAGCTCCCACGAGCGAGCGCGGGGACGTACAGCCTGGTGCTACACGGTCAGGCGAGTTCGGCGGAGCTGACGCGTGAGATGCACATCACTCCGTTGAAGCCTGTCGTCGAGCTAAGCCCATGGGCTGGCCCGCCCGGACTCCCGGTGCAGCTAAACGTACGTGGCTTCGCGCCTAGTGAGCAGGTCAAAATCAGCATCAACGGGGTGCCAGACAACGCGCCGGTTGTCGCTCAAGCAGATGACTATGGCAACTTGTGGGGTGCTGGTCCGGTACGGATTCCGCAGAGTGCTGCCGTCGGATCGGTGACGATCAACCTCGTTGGCGACGATAGTGGAGCGATTGCAACCGCGGACTTCAAAGTGCTGGCGCCCAAACCCTGGCTCGAGCTCACAAACTGGTTCGGTGCTCCTGGCGCACCCGTCGGCTTCGGTGGTGGGGGTTGGATCGCCGGTGAGAAAGTCAGCATTCGCATGGGCGGCGCGACGAGCCCAGTGGTCGTCGAAGCAGTCACCGACGATGGTGGATGGCTGAAAGACACCGCTGTGGTCTACATCCCGCTGGATGTGAGCGACAACGTCATCTTCGTAGCCACCGGCGACCAGAGCCACCTGGTGTGCGCGGCAACGTTCACGGTGGTGTTCCCGTTCGGACTTCACCCTCAGCCAACGACGACGCCCACCGGCTAGTTCGGCTTTCGTTCGGGCCTTTGACTGCCCTGTCGAGGTGCGAGACCAGCGTGCGAAATTAGTCTGACCGGAGGAGGACCTCCCTCGTATGCACCCGATTGTGCTCGTGAACGTGGCGCTGACTCTGGTGGTCGCTGGCGCAGCCTACTGGCGCATGGCGTCGAGCGAGCCGACGCCTGCTGACGTCTTCATGCAGTCGGTCGCCGCGGAAGACGGCGCGCTCGGCTGGAGTCAGCTCTGCCCGACGGTACAGGCGCAGCTACCGGTTGATGTGCTCGAGCAGCAGACACAGCAACTGCGCACAAGCCATGCCGAAAGCGGGGTGACATTGACCATCAATCACGTTGGTGATTGGCCGCGCACCAGTGGTGGCGAGATTCGGGTGTACGTTGCCACGGAGCAAGCTCCTGACGGGTCCACCGGACAGAAGACGTACGTGTTGCAGACCGAGGCCAGCGGCTGCGTGGAGTCGGTGCAGTAGTCGTCGCGGATGGTGCGGACAATCGCACGCCTTGCTGCGCTCTCGCTGCTGGTGGTGTGCGCAGCCTGTGGCACGAACACTGGCAGTGCCGCGGTCGGGCGACAACAAGTGCTGCCGAGTCCGTCGCCGAGTGCGCAGGCGGCGGCCTCGCCAACAACCATCCGTCAGATGGGCCCGGCGTTTGTCCTGCTGAGGTCCACGCAGATCACGACGGGTGCCAGGATGAATTTCCAGGCACAGGGCTTTTCGGCTGGTGAGCCGGCGACCGTTACGATTGAGAACGCACAAGGTGACGTCGAGGCCACACTCGATCCGGTGACAATGACCAAGGATGGCAACCTCGACGAGGTCTCAGTAACCGTCCCCGGCGGCCTCACTCCCGGAGAGTATCTGCTGCACGTCGTAGGCGACGCGAGTGGGCGGTCGGCGCGCACGAGATTCGACTTGCGGCAGATCACGCCTGCCATCAGCATGGATTCGTACTCAGCCAAGTCGGATCATACGTTCGCGTTTTCGGGCTCCGGGTTCGCCCCCAACGAACTGGTTGACGTGCGTCTTGGCGGTCTGGGCGGCGACGCACTCGCCAGCTTTCAAAGTGACGATCAGGGCAACGTCACTGCCGATAGCGTGCCACTACCGCTCGTGCAGCCTGGAGACTACGTCCTGTACTTTGTGGGCGAACGCTCGCAGTTGCCCGTCGCGATCCCGTTCAATATCCAGGGGTTCTCACCATGGGTCGTGCTGGATGGATATGCTGTCCCACCCTATTCGGCGATGGGATTCACCGGCCAGGACTTCGTCCCTGGAGACCAGATCGAAGTCTATTTGAACGCAAAAAGGGGTGACCCATTATTCCGAGCTCAGGCTGACGCGAACGGCCAATTTGTCGTCAAGAACGCATTCACGCTGCCGGACTCCGCTCACGGCGATCAGACTTTGATCTTCGTGCCGCACCAGAGTGGAGCAGAGATCAGCGCAAAGTTCGTGGTGCTCCCGTTCAACCCTGGTTTACAACTGACCAATTACGCCGGCCGCCCTGGCACGCCAATCGCCTTTACCGGCGACGGTTGGGCAAGGAACGAGACGTTGAGCGTGTACGTCGGTGAGTCGGAGAAGCAGCTTGTGACCAAGCTTGTCACGACATTTCAAGCGGATACGTCAGGTGCGTTCACCGCCGCGGGTGGATTCCGACTGCCCGTCGATACGGTGGCCGGCGGAGTTCCGATCACCGTCCGGGGCGCAACCAGCCAGGCGGAGGTGACCCTCTGGTTCCAGGCATTGGAGTTGAAGGCGACCGCGGAGCTGACGGCATATCATGGCCCGCCCGGTACGGTGGTCGAATTCACCGGCCGCAGCTTCGCGGCCGGTGAGCCGGTGAGCGTGCATTTGCGCGACCGGGGTGGCCCGGTCCTCGCCACAGGCAGTGCCGACGACGACGGCACCATTCTGAACTTCGGGGCGTATCCAATTGATGGCAACTGGGGTGACGATATTCACTTCGTTCTCGTTGGCAGCGACTCAAAAGTGGAAGCCGCTACAGACTTCAAAGTAACCACACAACTCGACACGCCAGTGCCAACGGTTGTCCTCACCGAGACCCCAGTGGCGACCCCAGTGACCTACGGACCTGGTGACGGAGTTGGCGATTGACCTGCCGCCTGTTGATGTACAGGGTCCGGGTCATTGGCCCCGCCGGTCGGTTGCGCAGCATGGACCGGGTCCGGATCGGCCACTGGAGAGCTGGAGGTGGCTGGTGCAACATCGAGCGGGCCTGTATAGGCAGCGACGACGGCTTGCGCATCGGCCGGCGGCACAGGTGAGCCCAGCAGTGGCCACTGGTACGCCTGGAGTAGGCTGAGCTTGGCTTGATTCAGCGTTGTCCAATCATCCTGAAGCACTCCGCCCGTGTCGCCGGAGTTCGGGTTCCAACACCAGTACGTGTAATCAAAGCTGTTGGTCTGCAAATACGAGATGAGCATCCGTTGCCAGGTACCTTCAGCGTCGTTTCCAACTGACCGCCCTCCAAATTCGCCTATCAGGACTGGTGCGATTCCATTGAGCTTCAGATAGGCCCAATGCGACTGCCACATACCTGGCAGATTCTGCGGGAAGTCCGGCGTATGGAACCAGGGTTGATTCACGACGCCAGCGCCGTAGTCGTGCGCTTCATAGACCAGCTTGTTCGGTAGCGCAAGCTCGACTGGCGCCTGCGCCGCGGGCGCGAGGTTGCCGCCCCACCAGTACCAGTCATTGCCCTGGTGCTCGATACCTTCCACGAAAATGAGCCAATCCGGGTTTGCCTGGAGCACGGCATCACCCGCGCGCTCCGCTGCCGCGCGCCAATCGGTCGAAGGATTGCCGTCGCCCCAGGTGGCTGCGCCGTGCGGCTCGTTATCGAGGTCGGCACCGATGATGGTGGGGTTGCCTTTGTAGCGGTTGGCCAGTGCCACCCAATGATCGATCCAGGTCTGCTCGGAGACGTGGTCCGTGTACCAGAGCTCGGTCTGACCGGCAGCCGTCGGGCGGTGCCTGTCGAGTATCACTCTGAGGCCGCGTGTTCCAGCGCGCTCGATCACCTGGTCCATGATCTCCAAGCCTGTGAGACCCTGCAGATCCGGGTTCTTCTGGAAATCAATGCCGTTGGGTACGTTGGCGGGGTTGAAGATGTCGTCGCTATACGGCAAACGGATCGTGTTGAAACCTGCCTGGGCGATCTGATCCAGCATGCTGTCGAGGCTGCGCGCCCAGAGACCCTGCGGGGCAAACGTGCCGGTCTCGAGTCCAAACCAGTTGACGCCGCTGATATGGACCACGCGGCCGTCTGCATCGACGATGTTGCCAGCATCAGTGTGTAGTGGCCCGGTCCCAAGCGGATCGTTCAACGACTGCGCGACCACAGGCGCGGAGAATGGACGCGGAACGAGCAGAAGCCCAGCGAAGGTTACGGCGAGGATGCCCGCCGACCGGATTCCGAACAAGCTGAACACAACACCTCCTGTACGATCCGCACGAGCGTAAGCGCGACCGGTTACACGAAGGTGATTTTAGAGTCCCGCGGGTGGCGTGCCCCAGACCAGCACGCCCGCTCGATACAGGCCAACATGGTCCCATTCGACCAGCGTTGATTCGGGTCGGAAGCTGAAATTGACGATTTGATCGTAGGGCGTCCAGTCCAGTCGGTGAATGCGGACATCGATGTCACCGCTGGAGGTGTATGGACTGATTGATCCCGCGTTAGGTGCAAACGTGAGGCTCAGCGCGCCGACTCCACTGGCGTCGGGAGGGTCGAACCGACCACTGATATTCGCTGCGCCGACCGCCGCATAGTCGATATTCACCTGCTGAGTCGCTATCGATGTGCCGGGTTTAAACCAGTAGCGCAGCTCCAGCTGGCTAAAGTCGACCGGGGTCGGGCCGTCGTTGACGATCTGGAGAACGAAGCCAATGTTGGATGTCTGGGCGGTGGTGCTCGTACTGCGACCCTGAACTGACAGGCGAGTTTGCGCCTGTCCAAAGACGCCGGTCGAGCCTACGTCGAGCGGCGGCGCCAGGTGCCCCTGGTACAGGTCTGCCTTGGATTGTACGACCGTCAGCCAGTCGTCCGCGAGCAGCCCGCCGGTGTCGGCGGAATTCGGATTGAACGCCCAGCTCAACCAGCCAATCGAATGCGCCTGGGCGTAATCGATCAACGCATGCTGCCAGATGCCCTCGGCGCCGTCACTCACGGCTCCGCCAAACTCGCCAAGCACCACCGGCGCAGCCTGGTCAGTAGCCAGATAGCCCCAATGTGCGTCCCAGATGCCTGGCAGATTGTTCGGAAAATCCGCGGCGCTGAACCAGGGCTGCGCATAGACGTCGGGTCCGTAGTCGTGAGGCGAATACACGACCCTACCCGGCACTGCCAGTTGAACCGGAGCCGTTCGAGCATCCAGAAAATTGCCGCCCCACCAATACCAGTCGTCGCCGCTGCGTTCGATGCCTTGAACAAAGATCAGCACGTACGGATTCACCGCGAGAATCGCGTTTCCGGCGCGTTCTGCAGCCAGCCGCCAATCGGTGCTCACGTCGTCGCTGCCCCACGTCGCCGGACCGCGCGGCTCGTTGTGCAGGTCCACACCAAGCAGCGCGGCCTGGTTCTCGTAACGCTGGGCGAGCATCACCCAATCGGCGATCCAGCGCTCCTCCGGAACATCGTCTGTGTACCAGAGATCAGACTGAGCCGCGGAGGTCGGCCGATGTCGATCGAGGATGACCTTCAATCCGCGTTCGCCGGCGCCCTGCACCAACATGTCCAGCAGTTGGAGGCTGGTTTTGCCTGCGAGGTCCGGGTTGACGGCGTAGTTAATGTTCTGCGGCATCCGCCCTGGCGTCAGCGCATCGTTGCTGAACGGGATGCGGACCGTGTTGAAGCCCATCGCCGCGATCTGGTCCAGCATCGCCTTCCAATTGCGAGTCCATAAACCATGCGGCGCATAGGTGCCCGTTTCCATACCAAACCAGCTGACACCCGTAATTCGTACGGGGTGACCGTCCGCGTTCATGATCTGCGCACCGCACGTGTGGAACGTGGTGCCAGACTGGAGCGGGGGGAGATTCGCGGGATCGTGTTGGCATGCAGCGAACGGATCGGGCGTCGCTGTCGCCGACGGCGGAACGGAGGTCGGTCTCTCAGTGTCCACGGTTGCAGCCGCCTGCGGGCCAGTCCGTCGCGATGGTGACTGGAGGAGGACCACGTTCGCTACCACGACGGAGGTGAGAACCGTTGCGATTGACACCAGTACGGATCGATGCATAGGTTCAGCTGCTGCACCCGAGTTCGTTCGCGAGCGCGTCGACGTGGGGGGTTGTGAGCGCTCCACCGGCGATGGCAAACGTCGACAGATCATTGAACCACTTGTGCAGCGCGCCCGCGGGATCGAAAATGCCAAGGCTTAGGGAGTAGGTAGTGCCTTCACCAACAGAGGTGAAGCGGGCTTCAAGTTTGCCAGGTTGCCCGGGTGCTGCTGTGAGGCGCACGTCCTCCAGGGGCTGCGGAGACCCGACGTCGTAGAGGTACGCATGCGGCACATACGCCTCACCAGACGGTACGTCGATGGTCATGTCGGCTGTGACCACACCGTTCTCTGCGTGTACCGAGAGGTCCGTGACGGAGTATGGATAGGGATGCTCCTGGATCGGGCCTGCACTGGGTACAGGCGCGTTCCCGCCGACATCGACGTCGGCCCAATGAGCGCCAACCCAGTCGCTAAACGTCGGAGCCACGTCGCGCCAGTCGCTGATGCCGTCACCTGCCCAGTAACTCCAGCCGAAGGCTCCGGCGTATCCGAGTGTGTCCATGCTGTCAAGCACCTGTGGCACGGAGTAATATGCGCTGCCACCGGCGGGATATTCGCCCAGAACAATTGGTTTATCCAGACTTGCGGAGCTGGCTGTAGTCGCCAGCGGTTCATATGGCTCCAACCAGTCATACCAGCTGAAGCTGTAGTAATCAACACCCGTACCTTGCCACTGTCGCATGTTGCTGAAACGATTGGACTCCAGCGTGGCCAAAGACCGCGTGTTTGCGTGAACCGCGGTGACGAGGTCCGTGACAAAGTCGTGGACGGCTCCAAGTGGTAATTTGATACGTTGATCGGGGTCCGAGTTCAGTTCCTGGACGCCCCATTCGGGTTCGGCAACGACCTCGTAGGCGAGTATGCGATCGGAGCTGGCGACGTGCGTCAGCAGCGGCACTACAGCATGCTCAATGAGCGACTTCCGTTTGTTCGGGTCCACAACGAGATCGGCATGCCCCCCGAGCTGGACGCCATTGCTCTGACAGTCGGCCGTCCAGAAACCGCTGGAAAACAGTGTGAAGACCAGGTACACGTCGTGGTGGGAAGCGATCTCGAGGGCCGCGTCGACGTCCTGGAAGAACAGGTCGTCCACTCCGATGACCGAGCCATCCGCGGCGAACTCCAGGCCGTAGCGACCATCGTTGAAGATCCGCCACTTCACGACTCGAACCCCCTGCGCCGCCATGTTGGCGAAATCCGCGTCGACCTCCTGGTATGTGGTGGGGTCGCTCACACCCGAGTGGCCCCAGGCGCCAGTTCCGAAGTCCTGACCCGTCTTCCATGGATAGTTCAGGCCGGCCACAAAGGCGGACTGGCCCCGCAAGCGGTCGAGGCGTGCCTGCGTTGGCGCTACCGCCACGTAAGGTGGAACCAGGATGGCAGCGCCCAGAACGATCCCGCAGATGACCACGAGTACGAACACAAACCACCAGTTTCGCTGTTGTCTTTTCATCCATTCACCTTGTCGACCTCGAGCTCGACATCGCCGTGCTGTACGGACCAGACTCTGGTGGAGTTGTCGAGCGCCTGCAGGATCCAACTCTCCGAGCCGTCCGCATTATTCAGGGTCATCGCATCACGCATCTTGTTCGACATGACGATGAAATCGATATTGCGCCAGTCTTTCCCGAAAAGCTTGTCGCGGACGTCCGGGTCAGATGCGGCCTTGAAGTGCGAATGCGCGAAACGGTAGTACGGCTTGACGTCGTGCAGGTCCGCCCACATGTCGTCGTCGATGATCAGCTTTGCATCGGGCGGCACATTCTGCCGTATCCACTGGAGCTGTTGTTCTTGCATATAGGTCTGGCCGAGCTTGTACAGGTCATGTGGGACGACGTGGCCGAACTCGTCGATGACCAGGACGTAGCCCCACAGCGGATTTAGCGTGAACACCATCACCAGGATGATCGCCGGAATCGCGCGAATGCGGTTCGGCAACACCGCCACGCACCAACCTAGGAGAAGACCGATGTTCATCGCGAGGAATGGCAACAATGGCACGACGTAGAACTCGAGCATTTCGCTGCCACGTGCGAGATACACTCCGTAGCTGAGTGCGAGCGCTCCCACGATAGTCCCTTCGCGTTTGCGGCCATGAGAGAGCAATCCAACGGCTAAGTTGACCAGGGTCGCCGCGGCGCCCGCGGCGAGAATGAAGCTGTCTTTGGGAAGCCACGCCCCGAGCGAGAAGCGCCATACTGGACTACTGGCGTCCAGAATGGTTCCCTCACCACGGTGCAGCTGCCACCAGATGGAGTACAAGAGGGATACGTGGTCGGCCGGTGGGTTGTTGAGATCAAAGCTGAAATTGGATGGCAGCAGCTCGTTCTTCAGCGTCGCGTAGAGAAAATAGATGGAGATCGAGGAGATGGCCGAGAACGACCAGAAGCCCATGCTGAAGCGGTAGTTCATCCGACCGCGCAAGCGTTTGAACAGCACGTACGTCAATGCGGGTGCGAAGAACAGCGCGTTTTCTTTGGTGAGCACGGCGACACCGAACGCGAGTCCGCTCAAAATCACCGTGACGATACGCAGGTCACCATCACGCCATTCCCGCCCCGATGTCAGGAAAAATACCGCGAGCAGCAGCCACATGACCATCACGTTGTCCAGCAGGACCTCGCGCTGATAGAACACCGCCAGCGGCGACACATTGAAAAAGAACGTTGCGACCACGGCACTCACGCGGCTGCCCGACAACCGCTGGGTGATCCGGTACAGCAGGAACGTGCTGATCACGTGGCAAACCAGCATGAGCGCACGACCGGTGTTGAGCGCATTGCCAAACGTCTGGAACTGCCCCGGTAAAAGCGCGACCCAGGTCGCGATGGCGAGCCAGCCAGCCGGCGCGTGATCGTAGAAGTAGGTGTAGGGCGAGAGTCGGTCCTCGCGCAGTACCGCCCACGCCTGCTGGATGTAAATGCCTTCGTCGGTGATGTACAACGGGTAGTTGAAGAGGTTGTAGCCGTGCGTAAGCGCGCCGGCCGCGACGCTCGCAAGGAGCAGAATGCGATCGAAACGCCACCAACCGAACATCTATCTATTCATCCATCCATCAGCCGATCTTGGCGCCTGCGGCAGAACGACTCGGAGCTGACTCCACCCGGTGTGCACCGACGTGTGCCGTCTTCTCCCAGTTGTTGATGCCGCGCAGCTCGCGGATCGTGGCGCGCACTGAGGCGTAGGACAGCACCCATTGGTAGGGCAAATACGTGATGATCATGACCAGCGGCGTTGTCCAGGTCGGCTTGAGATGGTGAGCCGCCGCGAACTCGTACAGGCCGATTATTGCCAACAAAAGATGGGCCAGTAGCAAGTACAGCGGCAATGACAGCGTGATGGCCACCAGCACGGGTGTCTTGATCGTGAACATCGTCGCCAGCGAGACGACGACGTACAGCCCCAGCACGGTCTGGATGCTCGGAAACATCAGCGTGTAAATCGCCAGCAAACGCTGCTCGAACGTCGGTAGGCGCGTCCAGTCGCCCTTTTTCAACGTTTGCAGGAAGCCCTGACTCCACCGCGTGCGCTGTCGAATGAAGTGGTTTAACGACGGTGGCGTCTCTTCACGAGTCACGTACCGGTCGTCGTAGACAACGCGCACCGGCTCCCGCATCGAGCTGATACGGATCCCGACGTCGGCGTCCTCCGTGAGGTTACGTTCGTCCCAACCACCAGCTCGCTCTAGCACGTTCCTCGCGAAGAACACGGTATTGCCGCCGAGCGGCGTCATGCCGGCCCGCGCATGGTAGTGCAGGCGGCTCTTGAACCAGAAGAAATACTCCAGCACGTTGAGTGTGGAGTACCAGTTCGAATCGTAGTTCATGAGCTGGACACCGCTCTGCACGACGTTGACGTTCTCCGTCAGCATCACCGTGTTCACGACGTTGAAGATGTCCGGGTGGATGTCGTCTTCAGAGTCGAAAATGGTGACGATCTGATGGGATGTCGCTGCCAGTCCAACGTTCAGCCCGTGAGGTTTGTTCGTGGGTGGCGTGCTGAAGGTCAGAACATTCACGTTGCTGACCCCCTCCGACCGTAGCCGCGCGATCTTTTCCTCCGCTTGCGCGATGGTGCCCTGGTCATCTGTCTTGCAGATCACGACGATTTCCAACAAGTGCGCCGGATAGTTCGCGCGGACGACGCGCTCGATTGTGGTCTGGATCACATCCTCCTCATGACGCGCCGGCAGCATCACCGTAAACGAGCGCGCTGGGGGAAGGAACTCGGCGGGCGCCTTGGCTGCCGAATGCGACTCTGGGCTGTCCCATGTGTAGAGCATCAGATAGAGGGTGTACGCGGATTGGATGGTCAGCAGGATGGACAACACCAGCGAACCGAGCACAAAGACATCCAGTAACACCGGCATCGGTCAGGCGAGCGTAGGGGTCGGTTCCCGAACTGGAGTTGAAGCCTATCAGCGCCCGCCCGAACGACACCTGACGCAAACTACCGTTCTGTTTCTCCGGAACTCTAACCGCAAGTAACCATTGTGTCGTCGTTCTGGCTGCGTTAAGGCCCTTCTCGAACCAGAACAGGATCATGCCGGTCCCGCGCCGATAGCTTGGCTCGGATGAAACAACGCCTCATCGCGGTGGGCGCAGGGCTCATCCTGGTGCTGGTTGTCGCTCGCATCATCTTGACGGGTTCTGGCTCAGGCGGAGAGGTGGCTGTGGACACAACAGGCGCTAGCGCCCAGCGCGGCACTCCGGGCGTGCGCAACGGCAATGCACCGGCTACGACGACGCCGGTTGCCGGGCGGACTCCCGCCGCGGCACAGGCCAACGGGCCGACTCCAACTCCATTGGTCGTGCAAATCCAGGGCACTGCCGTGTCGATCGAAGCGCGACCACTGGTATTGCTCAATCCGAGCACCGTCAGGCAGGGCTCGAGCGTGGGCGTAACGGGCAGCGGCTTCGATCCGGGCGCCACGCTGGATATCTATGTCAAACAACAGGTGACAGACAGCGTCGATCCGTTGACCTTTGTCCAGGTCGATAAGAGTGGCGGTTTTGGCGGAGTGACATTTGCCGTGCCCGATTCGCTACCCCGTGGCAGCTTCGTCGTTCAGGCGAGAGAAAGGGAAAGCGACAATGCTGCCACCGCGACGGCCGTCATTGCGGGAGGATCGCCGCAGGTCAAACTGGGAACGCAAGCCGCCAAATCCGGCGACACCATCCAGCTGTCGGCGAGCGGCTTCGACCCGACCGAGACGATCACGGTGTACTGGAACGATCTGTCCAGCGACTCGATCGGCACTGTGCAAACGGACGAGGCTGGCACTGTGCGGCAAGGCTCTGTCCGCGTGCCGTTCGGTGCGGTCGGCAATAACGCGTTCGTGTTCGTTGGCGACAAGAGCCAGTCGCCGGTAACCGTCGCGTTCCAATTGCTGAACCTGTATCCAAGCGTAGACCTTTCGAGCTACGCGATCAAACCTGACAACGTGCTCAGCTTCTCTGGCAAGGATTTTGGTCCTGGCGAACAGGTGACTGTTTTTCTCAATGATCCTGATACTCCCGCGCTGACGACGATTCAGACGGACGATACCGGCGGATTCACGAATTCTGGTGGTTTTCTCGTGCCGTTCGGACTCCAGGGCAAGCAAACGCTGATTTTCGTTGGCAGCCAGAGCAAAGCGCCGACGACCGCCAGCTTTGACACGTTGCCGTACACACCAAGCGCGCAGCCCAGCACGTACGGTGGACGTCCCGGCACAACATTGACGTTTTACGCGATCGGCTTTGCGCGCAACGAGATCGTGCACGCGTTTGTCGGGCGGACAGACGCCGACGCCGGCCAGGAGGTGAGTTGCTTCCGGACCGACGGCCAGGGCAACGCCGCCTCCGGTGGCTCGTACGTCGTGCCCGGTGACGCGAGTCCTGGCCAGCTGGTGTTCACGTTGATTGGTAGCCGAAGCCAGGCAGCCGCCACGGCTGCGTTGGAAGTCATTGCCTCAGATGTTCCGGTTCAGGTTCCACCACAAGCGCCATTTGCCTGCGATTTGACGGATGGTCCCGATGCGCCGCAGGTGGTCGGTGTCGTGCAAGGCCCACCGGTCTCGGCGGGGGCTGTTGCAGCGGCCGCGGCTGGCGCAACAGCTGATACTCCCGCGCCCGAGCAGACGAGTCCGACCGCGGTTCCGAAGCCCTCGCCGAACGTGCGGGCTGCCGCGAGTACCACGCCGCAAGCGACGCCGGCGCCGACGAAGGGAAGTCCAACGCCGGCGAAGGGGAGTCCAACACCCGCGAAGCGGAGTACGCCAGCACCGTCCGTGGCAGCCACGCTGGCCGCGACGGCTGCACCAGCCTCGCCGCCCAGCGCGACGTACGCCGTCAAGGCCGGCGACACACTGCCGTCGATCGCTGCCGCCGTGTACGGCGACGCGAACCAGTGGAAGGCGATTTACGACGCCAACAAGGCGGCAATCGGCAATGACCCGAACGTCCTTCAAGCTGGCACCCAGCTCACCCTTCCGCCAAAGGAGTCCGGCGCGTGATCCCTTCGCCGAAGCACTATGTCAATGTCGTCCGGACCCTGGTCGCACTTGCTTGCACGATGGCGGCCACTCCGGCCACTGCCGATTCTGGTCCGCCAGCGGTACATCTGCAGACGTACACAGGCAAGCCGAGCCAAACATTTAGCTTCAGCGGCTCCGGCTTCGCCCCGGGCGAACCCGTGGATGCATTTCTGGGGGACCAGACAGCGGATCCGCTTATTACGGTGACAGCGGATACTCGCGGTGAAATATCCGGAACGGACGTCGCGGTTCCCTTTCTCGGCGCTGGCGACTACAAGTTGACCTTCGTCGGACGCACGTCCCAGACACCGGCCTCGGTTGGATTCAACGTGCAAGGCTTTCACCCCTGGGTAGTGTTGCGCAGCTACTACATCTCACCGCAGAGCGGAGTGGGATTCGCTGGCGAAGACTTCGTTCCGGGTGAAGCCGTAGCCGTTTATCTCAACACGCGCACGAACGCACCCGTAGCTCAGGTCACCGCGGACTCCGACGGGCGGATCACTGCCGAGAATGCCGTCGCGCTGCAGGACCTCACTGGAGACAACACGCTGATCTTCGTCGGCGAACACAGCCAGACGGAGGTGACTGCCACTTTCACGGTTGCGAAGGACTGACGACCATGGTAGGGAGCAAAGCGATTTCTCACCTGGCTTGTGCGGCGGCACTCGTGGCGGCCACGGCCTGCCAGTCGGCAATCCCTGGAGCGGGGGCGCCCCCGCCTACGGATGTCCCGACCGCGACTGAGGTCGCCACGGTCCCGACGGCGGAGGAGTCGCCGACAGCCGTGCCCTCGCCTACTCCGCGTCCGACGCCGCTGCCGATTCCAACACCCGTCGCGCCGAGTCAAGCACTCACGCCAGCCGCAGCATCGCTCGACGCAAAGCTCGGTGCGTTCCGCACCGCGCTGCGCGATCAGGATGTGAACGGCGCGCTGAAGGACCAGCGCGATTTGTTGGCGGCCGCCAACGACGCAGATACCGCGCTCAAGAGCGATAAGTCCCCGCAGGCGCAGGCGGTGCGAGGCGCCATAGCCGACATTCGGCAAGCGATTGGTGGTGACACCAATGGACTCGATCACGCCGACGCGGCGCTGCGGCAGGTCATCGGTGGTTCGACGAGCATCGCTCAGCTCACGTCCGACACGTCCAATTCAGGCGGCGTTGCAGACGTCAGAACCGTCGCGGAGGACGTGCGCAATCTGCGCCAGGCGGTGCAGAGCAAGAACGCCGGAGATGCGCTGCGCCTTCAAGGCAAGCTGGTCGAAGAGATCGGTCCGGTTCAGAAGATCGCCGGCAGCGACACCTCGGCTCAAGGCAAGGCGCTGACCGATGCGCTGGCGCTGCTTCAGAAAGGCCTCGACGGCGACGCGACCGCGCTGGCTACCGCCGGCGACGCGCTCGACAAACTTGGAGGCGCTGCGGGTCCGGCGGAGAGTGCTCCCGACTACGCCGGACTCGCGGCTTCACTTGCCGCGAAAATGGATGCGTTTTCGACCGCGACCTCCACCGCGAGCCAGTCCGACTTGCTCCGGCTCCAGCAGGAGATTCTGAACGAAGCGACTCAGGACGAGGCCGCGTTGGGCACAGACCAATCCGCGCAAGCAGTGGCGTTACGCAACGCAATCAACGCTGCGCGCGCGACTGCCTCAGGTGACCTGAGCAAGTTGGGCAGCGCACGAGCAGACCTTGGCAAGGTCTCCGGTGATGCCGCCTCGCAGGGCTCATCCAGCGCCAAACCCATTACCGATATCAAGGGTTTCGCGGCCGACCTGGACGCGACAATCGCCGCTTTTCAGTCGGCGCTTCAAAAGAACGACACCGGCTCGATGCTCCGCCTCCAGAAAACTCTCGCCGACCAGGCAGACCAGGCGGAAACAAGCCTGAAGGGCGTTCAGAGCACCCCTGCACAGCAAGTGCTGACAGCCGTCGATGCGATTCGCGCAGCATTCGCGGGTGACACCAACAAGCTAGCCGACGCACGCGTGGCACTCCGACCGGTGGCGGCTGGTGCTCCAGCCGGTACCGTGCCCGGTACCGCGGTACCCAGTCCCCAAACGCAGTCCACACCGGGTCCGAAGCTGGATTCGCAACAAGTCGGAGGTGGCGTTGTGAACGCGCTGACAGCACTGAGCCAGGCCGCGCAGGACCAGCATCAGTCGCCGGACGAGCTGGCCAAAAGACGTGATGCGGTGAATTCGGAAGCCACCAAAGCCGAAGCAGCATTGCAGGGCGTCAACGATCCACGCGCTGACCAAATTCGCAGCGCACTCACCGCGGCGCGTGAGGCCGCGGCAGGCGATAACGCGAAAGTACAAACAGCGCTGGATCGCCTCCAGTCCGCACTGGCCAGTCACTGACATGCGTCATGGTCTACGGACGCTCTTGGGCCTGGCTGTATTGGCTTTCGTTGGCTATTTCGCGTTTTCCACGAACAATAACGGAGACGCCGCGCTTTCGGCCGCGGCAGTGTTTTCAGGCGCCAGCACACCGACACCCGCTAGCGCGACACCCGGCCGATCAGCGAGTGCGCCGGTGCCGTCGGTGTCACCACGCCCATTGGGCACGGCGACTCCGGTCCAACCGGAGGTCGTAGCGGTTGCCAGTCGGACTGACCAGCGACTGTCATTGATTGACACCGCAAGCGGCAAAATCTCCGCCAGTGTTGATATTGGGACGCCAGTGCAGAGCATGGCGCTCCTGCCGGACGGTCAAACCGCATGGGTGTTCAGCAACAAGCCAGGTGCCAGCGATTTTGTCACGGTTGATCTGGCAAAGAACGCGCATACCGACAGCCATCGGTTGCGTAGTACCCCGAGCGCCGCCGCGTTTTCCTCCGATGGCCGGCGGGCCTACGTCACGCTCGGTGGCGGCAACGAATCACCACCCCTTCCGAGCAGCGTCGTGTTTCTGGATGCCAAGAACGGCAGCGAATTCGGGCATGTGGATCTCGGCCAGACGACGCCCGGGGTCCAGATTCAGCGGAGACTGGACGCACTCGCGGTAACCAGCGGACCAACTGGCGACGTCGTGTACGTCGCGGGGCACGCGAGCGGTACGGTGTGGGCGCTGGACGGGGGCTCCGGCGGACTCGTGGCACAGATCGAAACGGGCGGAGGCCCCATTGCGCTGGTGCCCGACTCGGAGCGACAAGCGGTCTACGTCTTGGCTGATACGACGAACGAATTACTTGCAGTTAGTACCGTCGACCAGTCCATCACAAAGCGTCTGAGTTTGCCAGGACGACCGGGCGGCGCCGCCCTTGCGCCAAACGGAATGCTCTACGTGTCCGGTACAGATATGGGCGAGGTGTGGCCCATCGACCTCACAAACTGGCGCGTCGGTTCGCCTGTTGCTGTCGGCTCCCAACCGGCCGGACTGGCGATCAGTCTCAATGGCGAGCGGGCATATGTCACGCTCGCTGGGGACGGTGCGCTGGCTGTGCTGGACCTCGAAGTCAATCAGGTTGCGTCGAAGATCGTTACCGGCAAGGACACAGCCCTTGTCGTTGTAGCACGGGGTCGTGGCGCGGCGACCGCCAGCGCCAGTCCCGCGGCGGCTGCTGCGTCGCACCCCACCCCGACTCCGACAATGGTGCCTTCTCCAACTCCGCTGCCGGACGGAGCGCAACCCGCGGAGCACCTGCCCGCCGGGGTTGTCGCCGAACAATTCATGCCGGCGGACTCACCCGTGTCACTCGCGTTCGCGCCTGATGGAACGCTGTTCTACAACGAGCTGCACACCGGGAAGATTCGCGTCGTACAAAATGGGACGCTGTTGCCCGATCCATTTTTCCAGTTTAAAGTAGCGGGCCAGCCGGAGACCGGATTAATTGGCCTGGCGCTCGATCCGGACTTTGACACCAATCACTACGTGTATGTCTTTTACACGTCTGTCCCCGATGGTCAGGATAATGGCGGGACGAACGGGCCAAACGAAGTGGTGCGTCTGACGGACGTGAACAACAAAGGCACTGAACTGACGCCAATTCTCCGTGATCTGCCGTCAGGCCCGATCCACAACTCAGGCACGCTGCGCTTCGGGCCAGACGGCAAGCTGTATCTGTCGCTGGGCGACAACGACCAGGGGTCAAACGCGCAGGATCTCGGAAGCATGGCTGGCAAAATTCTGCGAGTGAATTCAGATGGGACCATCCCTGACGACAACCCGTTTGCCGGACAGCCGGGCAAGCAGGGTGCAGTCTGGGCGTATGGTCTGCGCAACCCTTTCAGTTTCGACTTTGATCCCCTACAGCACGGTCTGTTTGCGACCGAAAACGGGCCCGGTGACAACGACGAGCTGGACTTGATTATCAGGGGCGCCAACTACGGCTGGCCGCCTACCGGCTACAAGTTCGCGCCCGGCGTCGTCGATCCGATCGCGGTGATGAATCCCCCGATTGGTCCAACCGGCGCGGCATTCTTTACTGGTAACCAGGTCCCCGACTGGAAGAACGACCTGTTCTACTGCAACTATCACCAGGGTCAGCTGCGACGTGTGCACCTGGCACCAGAGAGTCGCGATCGCGTTGTCTTCGAGGAAGTCGCCAAGAAGGGTTGCAGTCTGGGTATTGCGAACGCTCCGGACGGCGCCCTGTATTACACCGACGCCAAAGGCATTTATCGAGTTTACAGTGTGGACGCCGTCGACCTCATTGCGGCGCCCACCGGAGCGGCCGCGGCTTCGGCCGAAGCCGCGCCTACGTCTACGCCTGAGGAGCTGCCAGAGGGTACTCGGCCTGAAGACCGCGATGTGAACGTCTCGTTGAGCGAATGGAAGCTGCAACCGTCGCGCACCAAAGTTCCGGCCGGGACGATTCGATTCCTTGCTGAAGACACGGGTGAGACTGCACACGCGTTTCGAATTGAGGGACAAGGACTCGACGTCAGTACCGACGATTTCGGTGCGGGCGAGTCGCGCACGCTGCAGATGGTGCTCGCACCAGGCGAGTATCGGTTGGTCTGCCCCATCCCAGGGCATGAGCAGCAGGGGATGGCTGCGACCCTGACCGTTGTTGGGCCATAGCGAAAGGACCGCGGAGTACGCGGCCCTTCCTTGTAGCCCAATCTTTGCAGTGATTCTCAGTCAGGCGCTGTTCCTCAGCAGGCTGGCCGCGGTGATTCGCCTGGCGCGACGGCGGCGCCGCATACGCTCTCCGAGCAGCCAGCGCATGATTTCGCGGTCACCGTCTTCGTCGTCCTCGTCATCCTCGTCGCCTTCGTCCTCATCCTCCTCACCGTACCGCTCGCGCATCAGGTGGAGCAGGATCGCGCGGAGTACACGACGGCGCCGGAGCATTCGTCCGGCCACGATCGCCCTGACTAGCCGCCGCTCGGTGTCATAGTCCTCCTCGTCGTCGTCTTCGTCCTCGCCACCGTACCGCTCGCGCATCAGGTGGAGCAGGATGGCGCGTCGTACGCGACGCCGACGCAACATGCGGCCCGCAATGAGTGCTTTGATAAACCGGCGTTCCTCGTCGTCAGGAGCCTCGTCATCGGTGTCGGCGCTGCGGATATCGTCAATCGTGGCGTTTTTGGCCATACGTGTGCTCACTCCTTTGAGCTGAATATGGTTCGCGCGAACTCACCGTACGTTTGGAAGACGGAACCAGGTAAGCCGCCGATTAGCAGGGCTCTCGCCGCTGATGGCGGGTTTACGGGTGCACGTAGACCAGCGAGCCAACGTCGAGGAACCGCCACGCCAGGGCGGCGTCGGCGTACGGCAAACCGAGACAGCCGTGGCTTCGAGGCATACCCCGTTCATCATCCGAGAGCCAGTAATTCAGATGAATTGCCTCCGCATCATCCGTAAAATACTGGGTAAACAGAACGCCCGCGATATCGTAACCGTCGCCGCGCATCGTTTCGTCAGCAACGCGGCGTTTGATTGGCCAGATGCCGAGGTGCGTCTCGGTGTCCGGTCCTGGTCTACCAGAATTCATCAACGACATATGCACAGCAACGGCGCCGTCATACAGCGTCAGAATTTGCTGCGTTAGATTCGCGTCCGCCCAGTGCCCACTCGACACGATCTGCGGCGGAGCCGGCGGTGACTCGGGAAGCGGTGCGTGCCGCAACGCAGCAGAGTGGACGAAACGACCGTCGCCGAGGTCCGCCCACGTGTAGTTGTCGGAGGTCAATGCGGGACCGTACACCCAGTTGGACACGACCACTTGAGAGCCCGCGTCCAGGCTGGATATCTGCGCGCCGCCGGGCGCGGCGTATACGCCTGCGCCCGCGCCGGACACACTTCCGTTCCACTGGTTTGGTGCAGCCTCGACCGGCGCATAGGCGGCGAGTTGCACGACCGCGGCCGCGAAACCTGAAAGGATGACCGCCTTCATCCGGCTACTTTCCAGTGATGTCCCCGGTGGCAACCAACCCCAGCACGAACGGTCGCAGTTCGCTGAGGGCTTCTTGCGCCTCGCCCCGCGCCTGGTCCAGCCGGCCGCGAGCGGAGTCCAGCGAGGATTCGCTCTGCGCCGCTTCCAATGAATCCAGTGCGGCGTGCGTGTGGCTCAACACACCTTCGATGCGCGATCGCGTGATGTCGTCAGGAGCAAGGCTCAGCGCTGATTGCAATTGGTCGACGAGGTCTTGCGCGGTGCTGACGGACCCATTGGTCTGGTCGACAACAGTTGAAAGATCCTCCGTGGGCAGTGCGTCCTGGATTTGTCCCAGGAGCTGCTCATTTGACGGCAACGTCGTCTGTACCTGCCTGTTGAAGTCGGGACTCATTTGCTGCGCATGGGTGGCTGGCGCGGCAAATGAAGCCACGGTCAGGCAGGCGACAACGAACGGTGCGCGGAAAGACATCATGGACTTCTCAAACCTCCGTGAACACGAATGCGGCGACCGTACGCCAGGTCAATCGACGCGCCGCTGACACTTGCCGCATTCGCCTTGAACGCGCCCCAGACGCCGTGACATTGCCAGGTGCCGTTCAGGCGGGAGCAGTAACCCACAACAGATTCGGTCAGGTCGGTCCGCCAGACTGTTCGTCAGATGCACTGGACTCGCGCGGCGGCGGCGGTTGCGGTGGTGCTGGGCGCTGTGGCGCTTGCGCAAGGTGGTTGCGAGCCCCACCTATCAAATCCGATGCAACCTACCGTTACTACCGCACCCATCGCAGTTACTGCCGTAACCAATAGCGATCCTCCGGACTTTGACCCACGAGGTGTTGACGCACGAAGTGTTGACCCAGGAACTCTCGAAACGACGGTCCAACCGGAGAGCACCGACCAACCACTTCCTAGACCAGCCGGTGGTTCTACTCTGACCGGAGGTGTCAGCGGTTCGCCGTCCGTGCCGCCGAAGCCCAGTCGTGTTGCTGCCAGCCCCAGTCCGTCCGCGCAGACACTGGTGCCGCTGGTGGCGGTCAGTATGGCCAAAGACAACCGTATCGCCGAGATCGATCCCGTTTCGGCTCGCGTAGTACGTACGGTCGACTTGAGCGAACCAGCCGGCAGCATGACGTTGGCGCCGGACGGGCGCACGGCATGGGTGTTCAAACCTCAGGGGCGTGGTGGTTCAGTGGCGCTCCTTGATGTACCCAGTGGCGCCAGGCGCGAGGACATCCAGTTCCGCGAGGGTGAGAGCCCGCTGGCGGTTGCGTTTTCAACCGATGCATCGCGAGCATATGTGGCAGTTGGCGGCACGGTGGTGTTTGCTTCCAGTGCTGGCAAAGAGTTCGGCCGCATTCCATTGGGGCAACAGACGTCCGATGTCAGCCTGCCTCACCGAATCACCAGCCTCGCAGTAGGAGCTGGTCCGAGCGGCGACGTCCTCTATGCAGCGGATGCTGGCACCGGCACCGTGTGGGCACTAGACGGAGGTTCTGGCGCAGTGCTAAACGCACTGGACATCGGTGGCGGACCCACGCTTCTGCTGCCTGATCCCGCGAGACAACGTGTCTACGTACTCGTTGGCACGCTGAACCAGGTGGTGTCAATCGACACCGCGACATCGCGAATTGCAAACCGCCTGGACCTGGGCGCACCGCCCTCGGCCGGAACGATCGGAAACGATGGCACGTTGTACGTCGTTGGTGGTGACGATACCGGCGCCGTATGGCTCGTTACACCGGACGCCACAAGCGTGCGGGCGCAGGTGCCGGTCGGTAGCAAACCGGCCGGAATCGCGCTGAACCCGGACGGGACCGTGCTGTTTGTAAGCGATGCGGCGACGAACGCGCTGGATGTGATCAGCGCCGATACTGTTCAGGTCATGCGGACGGTCGCATTGGCGTCTCAGCCGGTTGGAATGGTCATGAGTCGCACGAGCACGATGCCGGCGGCGAGTTCCACTCCATCTGCGACGCCCACACTGGTACCCAGTCCGACGCCGTTGCCGCAAGGCGCACTGCCACCGGACAAGCTGCCGGCCAGCGCCATTGCCGAACCGTTTGTCAGCGGAGCGGCGATGCCGGCCGCGATGTCGTTCGCGCCGGACGGGCGCCTGTTTTATGCAGAGCAGCGGACCGGCACGATTCGCGTCGTGCAGGACGGAGCGTTGCTGCCAGATCCGTTCTATCAGCTCCTGGTTGCCAGTCAGCCAGACTCGGGCTTGTTCGGGCTTACGCTGGATCCGGATTTTCAGCGCAACCACTTCGTGTATGCCTATTACGCCGCTCCAAGTGGGCCCTCCGAGATCGTACGTCTCACCGACGTTGACAGCAAAGGGACCGATTTGAAGCCGATCCTGCAGGACCTGCCAGGCGCAGGCGCGATCCAGTTTGGGCCGGATGGCAAACTGTACGTATCGGTGGCCGACGACCGTCCGACTGGCAAGGCGCCAGACCTCATGACACTGTCAGGCACGATTCTCCGCATCAATGCAGATGGAACCGTACCGGATGATAATCCCTTCGTTGGTCAGCAGGGGAAGCAGCCAGCGATTTGGGCGTATGGTCTCCATCATGTCGCCAGCCTCGCGTTTCACCCACTCGGGCATCAGTTGCTCGCGGCAGAAAGTAGTGGGGACCACGACGCGTTACAGATGATCGTGCGCGGCGGAGACTATGGCACGTTACAGCCGCTGGCGGTGATCAAGCCGCCGGTCCGGTTGACTGGGTCGACGTTCTATCTGGGCAACCAACTGCCCGACTGGACCAATGACTGGTTCTACTGCAATGCGAACCTGCAGCAGCTGCGTCGCGTACATGTCGCGTCCCAAACCTTCGACCGGATCGGCTTTGAGGAGGTCGTGAAGCAAGGCTGCAGCTCCGATGTCGCCACCGGACCTGACGGCGCGCTCTACTACTCCGATGCGCAGGGCATCTACCGGATTCGCATGCGTCAGCCGACGGCTGCTACGCCCGCGCCAGGCTGATTTCATCGCTGGCGACGTGCTGGCTCGCCCACAGCACGACCTCCGTCCGTTTGTGAAGACCCAGCTTGGCCATGACATGCTCGACGTGTGTGCGCGCTGTGGACGGGCGGATTCCTAACTGTCGGGCGATCTGTTCATTCGTCGCAGCACGCGCCAACAGCCTGACGATCTGGCGCTCGCGCACCGTAAAGGCGGGAGCTTGGGGCGTAGAGGATTGGGCATCCGGTGGAAACTGCCACACGAGAGAGACTGCTTCGTCGATGCCGTCGGATTGGCCGAGTTCCCAGGCGGCCACATACTCACGCTGCGAAAGCTGGGCCTGTGCAGCCGCAAGCCAGCTCTGCGCCCGGCCGCGATCGCGTGGCCACGCGGTTGCGCCCAGCAGCGTGCGCAACCGATCCGCGGCGCTTATGAGACGAATGGCAAGGAATGGACGATCGTCCGCCACCGTACCGGCAAGGCCCTCAACCGCGCGAGCGCACTGCATCCGGTCGCTCGACTGGCGTGCCAGGTCGACCGCTTCCAGAAACGCCGCCTGGGCCTGGTTGGGTTCATGTTGTCCCAGGTCCACATAGCCTAACTCGACCAGGGCCGCGACGATGGCCGTCTGTTCGCGGAGCGCACGACTGGCCCCTAACGCTTGCGTAAAACACTGGCGCGCGATGACTAGATTGCGCGCCGCGGCCCCGACGCGCCCCTCGAGGAAGCGCAACCACGCGCCAAGCATTCCGCTCGGGTCGGGTCGTTGCGCTGCGCACTGCTGGATGATCGCTCGCGCAGCAGTGAGATCACCCACCTCCACCGAGACAATCGCCAGTTGAAGGCGGCTGGCGACGTGCATGGGATGGCCCAGGCTTTCGAGTCGTTCGGCTGCTTGACTGGCGAATTCCCGAGCTCGTTCGAGCTCACCTCTCATCAGCAAGAGCTGGCCAAGCATGCCGGTTGCAAAAGCGGAGCCCACAGCATCGCCGCTCACCTGGTGGAGCTCGGCGGCCAGGGTCAACCACCGCTCGGCAGCGGCGTATTCTCCGCGAAACTGAAGGAGCTGCCCAAGCCATGCCGCCGCGCGCGCACGTATGGGAGGCGGAGCGTCTGCCGCCTGCTGCAACGCGCGCTCCAGCCACTCGGAGCCTTCTGCGTAATACCCGCGGAAGTACCACAATGAGCAGGCGGCGAGCGCCAATCGCAAGGCGGAGAGGTCCTCACCGCGACGCAGCGCCCAGCTCAAAGCTGCGCGGATGTTGTCGATCTCGCGTTCAAGCACCGTAGCGTGCGCCGGGTCAACCGCCTCCGGCACCACTCGCTCCGCGAGTCCGACCATGTACTCGAGGAGGTTGTTCCTGAACGCGTCCTCCTCGCCGGAGTCTGACAGTTGTTCGAGCGCGAACTCCCGGACACTGTCCAGCATTCGATAGCGCTTCGCGTCCGCGGTTGCCTCGCGCACCAGAAGTGATGCGTTCGCAAGCCGATCGAGATTCGACTCGATGGTCCGCCGGGGCAACTTTCGGTCGCTACAGATCGTCTTCGCCGAATCGGCATCGAATGTACCGGCGAAAACAGATAGACGACACAACAAGAGTCGGGCCAAGTGTGGCAACTGCTCGTTTGCGGTCGCCCAGCGAAGCGTGGTTCGCAGGATCTGCTCGCGGTTCGTGTGCTCGCGCAGCTCCGCAATTGGCAGGACTGGCGTCGATCGCGAGGAAATATGTGGCGCGACCAGTTCGACCGCGAGAGGCAATCCGCCCAGACGACGACACATCTCCGCGATGGGCGCCCAATTGGCGCGGGTGATGGAGAACCGCGCATCGTGTTGCCGCGCGCGCGCCACCATCAGCTGCACCGAGTCGGTAGTGGCTACTTCATCGCGGGCGGCTGTGAGTGTGGGCACGGCGAGTGGTGGTGTGCGCCAGATCGTATCGCCGCTGGTATTCATCGGTTCACGACTGATTGCGATCACGTGCAAGTGCGGGCAACTGTCGCACAGGGTTCGCGCGAGGGCAGTGCACACTTCGAGCGCACGTTCGCAGCCGTCGAGAATTAACAGCGCGCTGCGAGTTCGAAGATGGTCGACCAACGCGTCCAGCGCGGTCCGGCCTGGCTCCTGGCGCGCCTCCGTGAGCCGGCAAAGGACGTGTGGCAGCATTGTCGGGTCCGCAATCGCGGCAACATCAGCAAACCACACGCCATCGGGGTAATCCCTGCCGACCGTCGCCGCGAGGTGCATGCCCAGGCGAGTCTTGCCCACACCAGGTGGTCCGAGCACCGTGAGCAGGCGTGCACCGGCGTGCAGCGTCCGCAACTGAGCCAAGTCCGCATCACGCCCGACGAGGTTGCCCGCATCGCGCGAAACCCAGGCCATTGTTTCGCCGCCGTCAGCTTACACGGCGACGGCCGAGTCGCGGCGAATAGCCTCATACAGTTGCGTGGTCTGGGTTTGCGGCTCGACGTCGAGGCGTTTGGCAAGGATGTCGCGGAGGCGGTGGTACTCACGCAGGGCGTCGGTGCGCCGGCCATCCAGCCACAGTGCGCGCATGAGCTCGACGTAGCTACTTTCGTGCAGCGAGTCCTCGCGAATCGCCGAGCGCGAGAGCTCGATCGCGTTCGTGTACTTACCCGCGCTGATCTCCAGCCGAGCCGCTTCTTCGAGTGCCTGCATGAACAGCTCGTGCTGCCGGGCGATTTCCACGGCGGCCCAGTCGTCGTAGCGGAACTCCGAGAGGAACGCACCGCGCCTGATAGCAATGGCCGCGCGAAAGTATTCGCGCGCAGCACTTTTGTCGCCGAGGTCCCGGGTGGCACGGGCGAGACGCAGCGTATCCTCGAATTGTTCCACGTCGCTGGTCCAGTCCAAACTCGCGTTGAACGCGTACGATCCGCCTTTTTCCAGGATGACCTGCCACCCGTCGATCGGACGTTGTCCTTCCAACGCGGACCTCAGGATCTGGATCGTGTGCTTGACCCGGCCGGGATCGGCGTGCTCGGACTCCGGCCACAGATCCGCCAGCAGTTGGTACTTCGATATCCAGCGGCCGCGGTTGAGATACAGGTAAACGAAGAGTGCCTTGGCTTTGCGACGCGGATAATTCACATCGAGCGGAGGTCGAGCTCCCAATTGGATGTGCAGCGGTTCGAAGAGATGAATCTGCAGAACTTCGTGCGGCGGCATACGCGACTTGATCCACACTCAGCCTACGCGCACGATCCACACGGACCCCTTTTTCTACGCGTCAGTTAGCCGAATGGAACCCGTACGCCGTGGATGATGGTGACGGTTGGGGAGCCGGCCTGCTGAGCAATGCCGACTGCGAGGGCCCTAACAGGTTCAATTTCGCCTGATCGACCGTCCCCCGACCGTCCGTCAGTAATCCCCCGACCCAGCCATCCGGGTTCCAGACCCAGTAAGTGTAGCTGAATGCTCCCTGGGCCAGAAAGTCGATCAAGGTGCGCTGCCATACGCCCTCGGCATCGTCGCCTATCGATCGACCACCGAACTCACCTACCAGCACGGGCGCGATCCCGTCTTGCTGCAAGAACGCCCAGTGCGCGCGCCACACACTCGGCAGGTTGGACGGAAATTCAGGCGGCCGCAGCCAGGTTTGGCCGGACTCCTGGGGACCATAGTCATGGGCGGAGTACACAAGGCGGCCCGGGTTGGACAATCGAACTGGAGCAGCCGCGGAAGCGCTCAGGTTGCCGCCCCACCAGTACGTGTCGCTACCGACGTTTTGAATGCCTTCAACAATGATCAGCCAGTTGGGATTCGCCGCAAGAATGGCGTTGCCTGCGCGCTCCGCCGCGAGACGCCAGTCAGTTTGCGGATTGTCATCGCCCCAGGTGGCGGACCCGTGCGGTTCGTTGGTCAGATCCGCCCCTACGACGGTCGGCTCGTCCCGATAATGGGTGGCCAACATCACCCAATCCTCGATCCACCGCGCCTCAGAGATCTGAGGGCTGTACCAGAGCTCCGACTGGGCGTCATCCGTCGGCCGGTGCCGATCGAGCACGACGCGCAGGCCGCGCTGGCCTGCGTCGCGGATCAGCCGGTCCATGAGCTGGAGTGCGCTGAGACCCTTGAGGGTTGGATTCAGATCGAAGTTGATACCACGCGGCGTCGCGGCGGTCAGCATCTGATTGCTGAATGGCAGCCGTATCGTGTTGAAGCCCGTCGAGACAATTTCGTCCAGCATATCGTCCAGCGTGCGCGAATCGAGTCCGATCGGAGCGTAGTTCGAGGTTTCCATGCCAGACCAGTTCACGCCTGTCAAGCGCACTGGTTGCCCGCCGGCGTCGAAGAGCGTGCCGCCATCGGCACGCAAGGGACCTGTGCCGTACGGAAGCGCGGTGGGGGTTGGGATCGGCGACGGGGAGGGACGTGCCGTCGGCGCGGGTGCGGTCGCCGGCACTGGTGACGCAGGTGCGCATGCGGCAATCAGGCAAAGCGCGACGATCACCGTACCCGCTATTCGGCGGTTGATCCGATAGCCAGATGGCACGTCAGGTGATGGCCGAGTCGGAGAGCAGCGACGTCCAATCTGGATCCGGTCGAATTGACAGGAATGTTATCCCGCGATTGACCACCTGCGCCCGCAACGTTGCGGGGACGAATGCCAGACCTAGCGCACGATACATTTGCAGGTCCAGCCAGATGCGCCAGGTGACCTCTGTCCCCGATTCGCTTGGCTTGCCTCTCGCTGCAAGATGGATGTCCTGGCGTATCAGCTCGTCGATCCAACCCTGAATCTGTTCATGTGTTTGTGGCGGATGCTGGTTCTGGACGTTCGCAGTGCTTGCGAACAATCCGACGACTGATTCGGAGTCGTGAGCGTTCAACGCGGACTCCAGCGACCTCACTGTGACAACGGCGCCCGCATCCGCTGGTGCATCGTGAGCGAGCACCAGGCTCGCGGCGGACGCTCCGACTGCCAGACACAGCAAGAGAGCACCGACGAGAGGTCGATTCACGACGGATAGGTTCCGCGGCGGTGCTCCGACGCCACCCGGCTGGGACACAATCGGGCCTGAACACCACCTGAACCGGCCGCCGTCTGGCCGAGGGGTTTGGGCCGAACGGCAGATTGACGATTGTGGACCCGGTCGCCACGCTTCACAGCGACCCCCTTGACGGGAATGTATCGAAGGGGGAAGGGCAGTGATATGCGCACACAACTTACAGCACATCGAATGAGCCCAGAGGTCGCTCACGCGACGGATGGAGTAGCGCGGTTGGAGGGGGTATTTGCCCGACTCGATCGAGCCATTACCTCGGAACAAGTCGCGAAGGTCGTGGTAGAAGGAGGTTGCGCGGCCGCCGCGGCCAATAGCGGGGCACTGGTCCTGCTCAACACAGAACGGACTGAACTACGCGTCATCCATGCCGTTGGTGACGACCCCGCCAGTGCGACGCGCACCGGTACGCTTGCCCTTAGCCAGCGTTTTCCACTCTGCGATGTCGTGCGCTCGCGTAAGGAGCTGTGGCTCACCGATCCGAACGTCCTGGCGGACGCCTACCCTGGCATTGAAGCGTCCGGCAACGCCTGCGCGTGGGCCGCGCTACCTCTGCAAATCGATGGCGTCATACTCGGTGCGGTCGGCTGGAGCTTTGAACGACAGTGGCTGACCTCCGTCCAACGTGCGTCGATGCGCGCATTGACCGAGGCGGCCGGCGTGGCCCTCTATCGAGCTGGAGTCTTCGATAGCGAGCGACAGGTGCGCATGCGAGCGGAGCTTGGCGCATACGACATCGTGCGCCAGGACCGCATGATGGCAGCAATAAGCTCGACACTCGACAGCGCCGGCGATGCCGAGCGTGGCTCCAAGAGTCTGGGGTTGGTCGCGCGCTTGCTTCTCCAGCGGCTGGGCGAGTGGTCCTGCGTTCAAACCATCGATGAGCATGGCCGCTTGCGGCAGATGGCGACCGCGCACGCGGACCCGCAAAAGGAGCAGTTGTTGCACCAGTTACTCCCGGATGGCATCACGTCACCCAGAAAACCGCTAGGCTTATTGGATCGAGGCTTGCCTGTTCTGGTCGAGAACATCGAGATGGACTCCACCAGGACCGGGGTGCTGGGTCGGCGCCACGTAGAGGCGCTACGCATGCTCGGAGTGCAGCGTGTGCTCCTTGTTCCGATGCGTATTCACGGACAAACGCTCGGAGTCCTTTCCGTCGGCACTGGTCGCGGCGGTCTGACGTATTCCCAATCCGATCAGTCGGTGGCGGATAGGGTGGCACGACGGTGCGCCGCCTGGTTGGAATACGTCCGGTGGCGCCAGATCGCCGAACGCGCCAACCAGGCGCGTGAAGACTTCGTCGCCGCGACGTCACACGAGCTCCGCACTCCACTCAGCCACATCAAAGGTTTTGTGAGCACCTTGCGAACAAACGACGCCGCATGGGACGCGACAACCCGTGATGACTTTCTGGCTGAAATCGAGCATGAGGCCGACCGACTCGCATCCCTCGTGGATATCCTGCTCGACCTGTCACGCATAGATTCGGGCGGACTCGATCCGGCACAGCGTCGCCCGGTTGCGCCAGTGTCACTCGTGGCCGCCGGCATCGATCGGGTCCGGACGTCATTCCCCGACCGGCGCCTCGAGTTGCATGTGGCGCCCGAGCTTCCGGCCGTCCTCGCGGATGCATCGCAGGTGGAGCGAGTCGTCGCGAACCTCCTCGACAACGCCGCGAAGTATTCGCCGCAATCAGAGCCGATCACAATCGAGGCGCATATCGACGGAAGGTTTGTGGTCTTCAGGATCGAGGATCGGGGACTCGGCGTTCCACCCGAACACGCCGAGCGCATTTTCGAGCCGTTTTTCCGCGAGCCAACCGGTGCCTACCCCGCCAAACCGGGAACGGGACTGGGCCTGGCCATCTGTCGCAGCATTATTCGTTCACAGCGTGGGCGCATCTGGACGGAACAGCGACCTGGCGGCGGAGCGGTAATGGCGTTCACTTTGCCGATGGCGATGACCACCGAGAAAGGCTGAATGAATGCGGACGACTATTCTTGTTGCAGACGACGAAGCGCCGATGCGCAAGTACGTGGCCAGCAACCTGAAGGTACGGGGCTATGACGTCGTACTGGCGGCAGACGGCCTGGAGGCTCTCAAGCTCGCCTCGGAACACCCGCTGGATCTGGTCCTACTGGACATCGGTATGCCCGGACCAGACGGCACACAGGTCCTGCAAGCGCTGCGCCAAGAATCGCAGATTCCGGTCATCATGTTGTCGGGACGAGCGCGCGAACAGGATAAGGTGCGCGCGCTGGACCTTGGTGCGGATGACTATTTGACCAAGCCGTTTGGCGTCGACGAGCTGCTGGCTCGTGTGCGTGCCACACTCCGTCGCAACGGATCTGTACTGGAAAGCTCGCTGCCAACGTACCGGTGCGCAGAGCTGGAGTTGGACTTTTCGGCACGCCGTGTGCGCGTGGCCGGCCGCGACGTTTCGCTGACTCCTAAACAGTATGATGTGCTGGCGTACCTGGCGCGAAACGCGGGCAAGGTACTCACCCACCGGCAGATTCTGCAAGTGGTCTGGGGTGGCCAGTACGCCGACGAGGTTGACTACGTCTGGACGTACGTGCGCCGCATCCGCCGGCGTATCGAGCCGGACCCCGCTGAGCCCCAATACGTCCTGACGGAGCCCGGCGTCGGCTACCGCATGCCCAGCGCGTCCACGTAGCGTTCGGCTTCTCTGCCGTCGCGTTCGGTTCTCAACCGGTTGTGCCATGTAGCGTAGCTATGTGACGCTGACGTTTGTCCGCTTTCTCCTGGTCGGCGGATCGGGGGTGCTGGTAAACAGCGCAACGCTGTTCGTGCTGTACCAGCTTCTCGGCCTGCCGCTCCTCTGGGCCTCGGCCATGGCAGTCGAGTTGGCGATCGCCAGCAATTTCATCTGGAACGATCGCTGGACTTTCCAGCGAACCAGCCGCTCCGTCTCGCGCTTCATAAAATTCAATATCGTGTCTCTCGGTGGACTGGTGGTAACGACCGCGACTGCCTGGCTGTTGGTGCAGGCCGCCGACATCAACTACCTGGTGGCGAACCTTGCCGGAATTTCACTGGCAGCGGCGTGCAACTTCGCGATCAATCTGCTATGGACGTGGCGAGTGGCAGTTGGATCGTAACGACGGTGCCCTCGCCCACTTGGCTTTCGGCGCACAGCCGTCCACCATGTGTTGTGACAGTCTGCCAGACACTTGCCAATCCCAGACCTGTTCCTGCGACCAGACCAACGTTGCCACCGCGTCGGAATGGCTCGAAGATAAATGGAAGGTCGCTGGTCGGGATGCCGATGCCATGGTCCTTCACCCGTAACACCGCCCAATGACGGTCCTGGCTCGACTCTGCGCTGAGGTGGATCTCGACCGAGGATCCGGCCGGACTATATTTCACGGCGTTGTTGACGACGTTCGCAAGCATGCGATGGATCTGGCTGGTATCCCACATGCCGCACATCGGTGCGGGTGTGTCCACCGTAAGGTGAAGAGCATGGTCCGGCGCGATAAGCTGCTCTAGCCCGACGACTTCGCCAGCAATTCTCACAAGATCGGCCGGCTCAGCGAGTGGGCGCTTGTCCAGGCTTGTTGGGTTGGGGTTGGTGCTCGCCACGAGAGTCGACATAGCCGAAGCCATACGCGTGACGGCGGCGTCGATCGCGCTGAGGCGCTGCTCCATCTCGGTGCCGATGCTGGCGTCGGCTTTGCTCCAATCCAGCCGGCGCAGCCGTTGCGCCGAGCCCTTAATGTACGTCAGCGGCGACATAAGGTCGTGAATCGTCGTCGCGACCATTTCCTGCGTCGCATCAAGTGCTACTTGGCACGCCCGGTACATCTGCGCGGCTGTGACGGCAAGCGCGAAACGATCGCTGAGTTCCCGCACAATTCGGACCTGCCGATGCGTGTACCAGTGTGCCGAATCCGCGAAGCAGATCGTGACTCCCAGTACATGCGCACGCTCGGCGACTGGCACAATGATCGAGGTTTTCAGCTGCAGGTCGTTTTGTAAAACATGGGCCGCGCGGCCATCGCCGATGAGCTGCGCGGTTTCGAGCTGGGACAGCACTAGTGGGTGCCGAGTGCACGCCACCTGGCGCAGGATCTGACATCGATCTCTGTCGGCAAACGCGCGCTGCGCGAGAGCGGTGAGCAATTCTTCTCGTTCTGGATCCACGTGTTTTGTCATGCCGACCTGCCCGTCAGTCAGGTCGTTTTTGAAGAAGTACAGGACACAGGCCTGCCCGAATTCGGGGACGCAGAGATCAGCCATGCTTCGGAGTGTGTCCTCGAGCTCGAGCGAATGAGCCAGCCGTTTGCTGGCGTTGCACAGAAATACCGCCGGTCCACGCACGGCGGGCACCTCCCCGGTAGTCAACGTGAATAACCCGGCTCAGAAGACTGCCCGCGCGTAGGACGTAACCTGACCGCCCGGCGCGACCGCCTGAACGCGACCTGAACGAGAGGCTGTCGTCGATTTTCCCGGCTCATGACCGTTCAGGTCCGGTACAGGGCTGAACGACCAACGGTCGAGAGCGGGACGGTGTGCGCCACGTACTTTGGTCGCGGATCAGGCGCCTGCACCTCCTCCCCCTGGGGCCTACGGCACGGAATGCGCACCGATGCCAATCGCGGTCGCCTGATCCAACTTTTGATAGAGGGATTGGGCAACAGCTTCATGGTCGTGGTCGACGCTTTTGGCGATACATTCTCATCCTCGACGAAGATAGGCAGTCGGAAACGTCGCGACTGGGTGCGTGGTGATGTGCGGTGTTTGATGTGTGGGCGTTTACTAGGACGACTGCTTGGCACGACGCGGGCACGTGAGAATGGCGATCGTACGGCAGGCAGTCCCACGGCATTTCTGGCGTATCGTCCTCTGGATCCCGTCGATCGGATCGTGCCATTCTGGCCGGGGCTTCGCTTCCGCTGCCGAGTGTGTGGCGGGGCCGGCGCATTGGACGACGTCGACGTCCTGTCCACATACGACGACTTGCCGACTGTTTCGGAGGATGGATGATCGGAGCGCTCAGCGCGCTTCTGCTACTCGCGGGTGTCATACTGGTCGGACAGACTCCGGCAGCGCCATGCACCGACACCGGGTCACCTATTGCCGCTAGCACGGCTGCCCTCAAACCGGCAGGGGTCTTATTGGCAATCGTCAGCCCACGTGCTGGCGAAATGGTAAGTGAAGCCATGCCGGCGGAGTCGCTCAGCGTGACTGTCGACTATTGGGGTCCACGTCTTGTCGCGGCCGGAGCGGCACACAACGTGGACGACTACCACCTCGTGTTTTTTCTGGATACGGACGATTCCGCCTACGTTGGAACCGGGGCACCGATCCCGAGATGCAACTCGAAGATCGTCCATGCGATCACGACGAGCGTTAGCTTCGAGCATGTCCCGCACGGGTCGCATACGCTCTACGTGCTGCTCGTCGGAAGCAACGATATTTCGGTGAATCCGCCTGTTGCCGCGAGCGCCAGCTTCGTGGCTACGGGTGCGCAGTGAGGCGCAAACGCCAGACGGCGAGCAGCGCCTCGAGAACGATGCTGAACCCCATTTTGGAGTTTCCAGCCGCTCTTGGGCCGAAACAAATTGGCAGCTCCATGATACGAAATCCATGCGCGAATGCGTAGTAGGTCATTTCGATCTGAAACGCGTACCCGCTCGACTTGATCGCTCCCAGGTTGATATTCGCCAGCACATTTGCGCGATACCCCTTGAAGCCGCCCGTCAGGTCGCGAACCGGTACGCCCAGGATTGAGCCCGCATAGAACGAGCCGAGCTGGCTCAATGCTCGCCGCGGAATTGACCAGCCACGCGCGCTGCCGCCGCGGACGTAGCGCGAACCCACAACCAGGTCCGCGTCTTCGAGCGCCGACCGCAACAGCGGTAGCGTGGACGGGTCGTGTGAGAAGTCGGCATCCATTTCGAAGACGTGTGTGTATCCATGCTGAAGCGCATAGCGAAAGCCGGCGATATACGCCGTGCCGAGCCCAAGCTTGCGTGCGCGGTGGAGTACTGCCAACCGTTCGGGGCGTTCCGCGGCCAGGAGGTCCGCCAGCTCGCCGGTCCCGTCCGGAGAGTTGTCGTCGATAATCAGAAGGGTGAACGGAGTTGTCGTGTCCTGGTCCAGGACAGCCTGCACCAGGCACTCCAGATTCTGAACTTCGTTGTAAGTTGGAACGATCACCAGGCTGTCGTGATCCTCTGGAGCGGTTGCGTACATTGCGTCCCCACCCTACGAACAACCACCCGGATTTCAGTTGTTGTTCGGCGGGGGCGCGCCTGGATCCGGCCTGACGGGCCGGTCAGTGGCGCGGAGTCGGCGGCACTGCCTGCAGACAGCGAGCGACTTCTGAGATCATCCGCACACCGTCGAGCGGTTTCGGGACGCAGCCAGCGACCGCCACTGATTCGGCGGTGGACTGGCCAAGCACAATCACCGGGATGGCGCTCGTGCGATCCATGTCTTTCAGGACTCGCATCAGCTCGAGGCCATTCATTTCAGGCAAAGCGATGTCCAGCAGAATGGCGTCACACGTGAATTGTTCCGCCAGGCGTAGCGCGCTGGCGCCATTGGAGGCGGCCATCACGGCGTATCCCTCGTTTTCGAGTGTGTCCGAGGTGTACTTGCGCTCCCATACGTCATGATCGACGACAAGTACGGTCGGCTGCGCGTCGCCATGTTGCATAGCGACGTACGCTAGGTGTCCGCCGCGGCCCACGCAACCTGCCGCTCGGCAGGTACGTACGCCGCAACCTGCGGGCGTGGCAGATAATGGATCACTCAGGTCCGAACTCTTGCTCGACGAGGCGCTTGGCCATGTACCGCACGAAGGCCAAGCCATCAAGCAGCCGCTGGTCCTCGATCATCGAGTGCGCCGAACAAGTGATCGCCCGCGCGCCGGTAGTCGGGTCGAACTCGCAACAGCAGTTGGCCGCGATCGCCTTCGTCAGCTGTACTGCTTCCTCTCGGGTCCCGTGCCAGACCGGCTGTGATCTCACGACATCAACATAAAAGCGACGGACTGAACGCTTCCTGGCATGCCCCGGTGACTACCTGATCTCTGCCCGAATGGAAAGCCGCATACAGGACTGTCTCCCAACTGGAAGATTCCCGAGGATGGACCGCGAGCGCGCGCTCAGCGGACAGACAGGTGTCCGGGCCGGGTCAGACTGGTGGGCATGACTAGCGCCTATCACTATTTTGCGCCGCTCAGCTCAACAGCGCCTCGCGGCGACAGTCGCTCAACCGAACAGTACCCGAACCGGCGGAGCCCACGCTGATGGCCATCGCGATATGGCATGGAACTCGGCACGAGCTCGCGCGTTTACGAGAGGCGGTCGCCGAACACTGCGAATGTCTCGGCGGCATGTTTGGCTTGCCACCCACGCGATGTTCCGCGCATGACATGCTTGCGCATCAGGCCTCGCTGGATCACCTGCTGTATGTCTACCGCATGCGCAAGCTCTTCATTCGGCGCGAGCTGTATGCGATGCCTACCAGGGCTACCGCGGTTAGACGGACTGCGCGACCCACATAGCCAGCTGCACCCGCGAATGGAGTCCGAGCTTGGCGGTGGCGCGATCGAGATGCGTGCGCACGGTTTCTCGGCTAAGCGTCAACCGCTCCGCGATATCGCGAGTTGATGCCCCGTTCGCGAACAGTTGTGCCACCTCCCACTCGCGACTTGTCAACATGGCTGGAACATCGCCAATCGAAGTAGGCGGCCTGCTACCAATGGTGGCGATTGCCATATCAGCCGCCTCAGATTCTGACAACAACGATCCAAGTTGCCACACTTGCGTGTAGGTGGCAAAGGCCAGGCCGATTGCGGCGCCATCCGGCCATCTGGCGGAGAAGCCGCGAGCTGTGTCGAGCGCGATCTCCAGTCGCGCGGCATCGCGTGGCCACGCAATTGCGCGCATGGTCATCCGGCTAGCCGCGGCCGCCGCGGCAAGCTGCACGCTCAGGCAGGGCTGCTGCTCCACCACGGCGCAAGCCACGCCTTCAATAGCCCGTACCAGCCGGACTCGCGCACCAATACTGCGAGCCAACGCTGCCGCGTTGATATACGCCTGGTGCGCGGCACGTGCTTGGCCGATCTGCAGGAGGACTCTCGCCCGATCCGTGAGTAGGTCAACAAACCCGAACACGTCGTCGATGCGCCGCAGCGCGCGTTCAGCCAGATCCAGGTAGTGTTGGGCGGCGGGTGCATCGCCAGCTTCGCCGGCCATCAATGCCTGGAGCTGATGTGCACGCGCGAGCATCACGGGCTCGCGCGAGCGGACCATGCCGATGAGACCCTGCACCAATGTCTCCGCGCGCTCCACGTCGCCGCTCTCCCAGGCGACGCGCGCCGCCTGATATCTTGCGGGCGCCACGCCTGGCGCACTCAATGCCGCTAGCAGCTGCTCGGATTCCTCATAGAAGCTGCCCGCCGTTTTTAGCTGCCCTGCCCAGAGCATGGCATTACCGACCAGCGTCAACATCACACCGGTCTCGGCCGTGCTCCCACAAGACCGTTGTTCCACAAGCACGCGCTCGAGCTGATCGGCGACGGCCACATAGTCGCCACGTTGCATTTTCAGCTGCATGTGCCAGGCGCGCGCGCGCCCAACTGTTGGCGGTGGGACAGACTCCAGCGGTTGTGCCAGCAGGCGCTCGAACCACCGCTCACCTTCCGCGGGCAGCCCGCGCAGATACCACAGCGGAAACGCTGCCGTGGCCAGGCGCAGTCCCAGCTCGGCCTGGCCTGAGGCAAGTGCCCATTCCAGGGCTACGCGCACATTACCATGCTCCCGTTCGAGGCGATGAGCGTGTGCGCCATTAAGGGCTTCCGGAGTGTCCGACTCCGCGAGGGCAATACACCACTCCAGCATGTGCTGCTGCGCACGCTCCAGCTCGCCGTGCACGCGCAACAGCTCACGGCCATAGAGCCGCGTAACCTGGAGGAGGTTGTATCGCCGCGGGGACTTTGCGCGGGTGGTATGCACCAGGGATCGATGGAGCAACTGCGTAAGCGCGTCGGTAACTTCTAAAGGCGGCAGCTCCGGACAAACCGCACAGGCCATCTCTTGCGTCCAGTCGCCACAGTAGACGGATACTCGCCGCAGGACGTGCTGCTCACGCGGACGGAGGCGCGCATAACTCCATTCCAGCGTGTCGCGTAGAGACGCCTGTCGCGGCGGAGCGTCTCGTCTACCCGGCAGGTCCAGCAGCAGATTGGTGGTGCTGCGCGCGACCAGAACGTCCAGTCCCAACTCCGCAACGCGCATCGCCGCAATCTCAACGGCCAGTGGCAGTCCGTCAAGATTGCGGCAAAGACTGGAGATCGCCTCAGCGCGTTCGGTGCTGCTTGGGCGCTCCGCGAACGCGCCAGTCTCTCGGTCGAGGAATAATTGGCAGGCCTCTGGTCCCAGCAGTTGATTGGTTCCGAGCGTGTGGTGGTCTGGTACTGCCATCAACGGTACGCGCCAGACAACCTCCGTCGGCAACCCCAACGGCTCACGAGCGGTCGCGAGAACCTGGAGCCCCTGATACTTGGCGAAGAGTTCAATTATCAATTGCGCACTGGCCTGGATGTCGACGTCGCACGTGTCCAGCACCAGCAGCGCGGGACCATCAGGCATGCGAACGTCAGTCGTTGCCGCGGTGGCAAGATCGACATAAACCACGGCGTCTGGCGCTACCCTCCAGCGCTGCCTTCCCACACGTAGCGCCAGGCGCGTCTTACCACTTCCACCCGGCCCGACCAGCGTCACGAGTTGTGCGAACGCGAGAAGCCGCGTCACTTGCCTGACATGCGAGCGCCGGCCGATGAATCGGCTGCGCTCGACTGGAAGCTCGGCCGAAATAGATGCCGCGTTCACACAGGCAGGCGATGCTCTCGTGATGCCCAGAGAGCGACCTGTGCCCGTGAATGCAAACCTAATTTGAACAGGATGTGTTCGACGTGCGCGCGGACAGTTCCCACGCTGATCGCCAGTCGACTGGCGATTTGTTGATTGGACAGTCCACGTGTCAGGAGTCCGGCCACTTCACGTTCGCGCGGGGTGAGGACGTCTGACCCTCCGGATGCATCGCCCGTCCGGCCATTCAAGATGTCGTGCACAAGCGCTGCCGCGGCGCTCCAGGTCCAGCCACGGCTCGCTCCGTACTCCCTGGGCGCGATCGCCGTCGGCGGCTGCTGCAAGCCACGCCCCAACCACATGAGCAGTCGGTGGTGTTGTCGTGGCCACATAGTCGCGCCAGTAGTCCGGCGCAATGACTCACATGCTTCCGCGAGACGCAATGCCGACTCCGGCTGCGAAGCCGCCGTTGCACATGCGATTCCCTCCATCGCCACCAGCTGCCGCGACCGGAAGCCGTTCTGCTCGGAGAGATCGAACGCCCGCGAGAATGACGGCAGGGCTGCGCCTACAGCACCTGCATTCAGCTCGATTTGTCCGAGTGCACAAAGCGACTCGATGAGGCCCGGCGTGTCGCCGTCATTCGACTGCGCAAGCACCGCCCGTTCGACCAACCATCGAGCGATCGCGTGCTGGCGGCCGCGGGTGGCAATCATTGCCTGCGCGTGCATGGCGCGTGCTCGCCAGAAAGTATCATCACGTGCTCGCGCAAGTCTTGCGGCGCGGTTCGCAAGTTGGGTGGCACGCCGTAGGTCGTTCAGCTCCAGCGCGAGCAGGGCATTCGCAATTGGCACCGCCAGGTCGAGCACACGCTTCAATCGATCATCGGCGTCGATTCGTTCGAGCGCCGCCTCGGTCGCTTGCATTAGCGCAGTGGCTCTGAAAGTCTCAGTGCTAGCGTGCGCGATCAACGTGCGCAGGTGAAGCGCCAGTGTCGTTGCGACCGCATCCTTGGATCCATTTGGCGCTGCCCGTGCCGACTGCGTCGCCAATTGCCGCGCGGCGTGGATGTCGCCCTCGAGCAACGCGAGCTGACCAGCCAGGAACGCCACGCGCGCGCGAAGACCTGGATCGCGCATGTTCGACACCAGCAATCGCGCAAGTCCGTGCCGTCCCTCGCTAACGGGACCGCGACAGTACCACAGGCCAAAGCCGATGATGGCAAGCTCGTATGCAAGATCCAGCTCACGCGCGTCCACCGCCCATGTGATTGCCTCCATCATGCTGGCGTGCTCACGGTCGAGATCCGCGGCCACAGCGTGATCCATGCGCGCGGGCTCGGCACGTCTGCCAATACTGATGACGTAACGTGCGCGTCGCCGCTGAAGCGTTTGCTCGTCATCGGCGGCGATGGGTAGTCCACGGGCGTACTCGCGAACCAGTTCCGGAATTCGGTAACGCGGTGGATGACTCGCGTGGTCAACCTGGATCAGCCACCTGGCAGCCAGTCGATGCAGCACGCCGGTGATTCGCGCGCCTGGCAATTTCTCATCCGCGCAGACCGCTTCGATCGAATCGAGTGTCCAGTCGCCGCGCAGGAGCGCAAGCCGCACCAGTAAGCGTCGGGCGAATTCGTCGAGCTTGGAATAGTCTGCATCGAGCATTGCACGAAGACTTCGCTGGCGTGCCGCATTCTGTAAAGGATCCTCGAGGTCCAATAGCCACGCGGGGTCCAGCCGTCCGCGTATTTCGTTAACACTCATGTTGCGTACCTGCGCAGCTACCCCCTGGATAGCCGCGGGCAGGTTGTCGATACGGGCACACACCTCCGCGACGACTGCACCATCGTCCCCGGCTACTCCAAACCCGGGCTGCAACAGGCGTGCGCTCGCCTCGAACAGGCGGACCGCCTCGGCAGTTTGCATCGAGGGCATCACCCAGACGAACTCGCCTTCGATCCGGAGCGGTTCGCGACTCGTTGCCAGGATGTGTACGCCTGCCTCGCGCCGCAATAGGTCGGAGGCGATGCGCGCACATCCATCGAGGTTTGCATCGCAGTTGTCGAGGACGAGAAGCAGGCTGCGGCCGGCCATGTCGGAGAGCGCGGAGCGGAGCTCCGACTCGGCGGTGAGCCCGTCGAAATCGACGAAGCGGATGCCATCGTCGAATCCGCCGGCTGTCGCTACTGCGAGCTCGGACGCGACACGGCTTTTGCCGATCCCACCGCGGCCAACGAGTGTTAACGCACGCGCGCGCGGTCGGAGTTCTTCGAGTTGGTGCAGTTCGGATTTACGCCCAATGAACGGCAGCAACCCCATGTGTGATTCGGTGCAGCTCACACAAGTCCCAAAAGACTCCCCTCCCCGGGCGAAGTCACAATCATGTTACGACGCCGATGCTGGCTGCCGGCGAAGATACCGCACTTTGCACATGCAGCAACCGCCGATCGGCGCCTACGGTCCGGCCGTGACGCGGACTGCACACGCTCACCCCCGCGATCTTCGCGTTGTTCCGGCTAATCCACCCGCGTTCGCGAACAGCTGGCGCAGCTCACCGCCCGAGGCCGTTTTCATCAGCATGGGCGAGCCGCTGCTCCGACTCATCGGCCGCGAGGGTTATCGGGCACTCCTCGAACGCGCCCTGCACCTCGCGTCTGAGGATTATCCCGACCTCAAGACGGTGCGTCCCGCGCTCGCGCCACCTGGTCGTTTGATCGGACTACCGCCGCCCGAACAGGGCGACGTGCATCGCGCCCTCGACGCCACCCTGTCCATCATGCTGACCCTGCTCTTCCGCTTCCTTGGGGGTGAGCTGCTCGAAGAGCTGCTGTGCGAGACCGATTACGTTCCTTCAGCTCCAACGGACCGGGCCACTGCCTGACCTTCGCCCGACCGTGGGTCCGCGGGGGTATCCACCTCCGATGGCGGCATCCAGTACCCCACGCCGGCCTCAGTAAGCACGTAGATCGGGTGGTGGCGGTCCGGTTCGATCTTTCGTCGAATGCGCTGAACAAAGGTCCACACGTAGTCGGCCTCTTCGCCGTATTCGTTGCCCCACACCGCCTGCAAGACCTGACGATGGAGTAGGACCTTCCCAGCGTTGCGGGCTAGGTACGCCAGGACTTCAAACTCGCGCCGCGTTAACGGCACTGCTTCGCCGCGTAACCGCGCACGACGCGCGCCGAAGTCTACTTCCAATCCTTGATACTGATAGCTCGGCAACGGGCCCTTGGGGCCGGTCGATGACCGCCGCAGGAGCGCGCGGACTCGCGCCAGCAGTTCCGCGACACCAAACGGTTTGGTCAGGTAGTCATCCGCACCAAGATCGAGGGCCTTCACGCGGTCGGCCTCACGCCCGCGCGCCGAGATCATGAGCACGGGTACTTGCATATCCCGACGCAACGCCTGCAGGACCGCCAGCCCGTCCGGGCCGGGCAAGCCGATATCGAGCAGGAGGAGATCTAGCGGGTGCTCAGATGCCAGCTTCAGAGCTTCGGATCCGTCGGCCGCCGCCAGAACGTTGTAGCCGCCCGCCTTGAGATTGTGAAGCACAAATTTGCGCATGGGCGCTTCGTCGTCGACCACCAGGATCGCTTGCTGAGCCATGGAGCCGACGGTATCGAGCGGGGCCTGTCGCCTGCTTGGCCCGGCCAGAGGCGACCCTGAATTCGACCTGAAGGTGACGAGTCGTTAACGAGTTCGTGAGCGTGAAGATACGGTATTTTCCGTATGCCAACGTGCACGGTTCGCCCCTAGAGTGGACCTACGGGCCTTTCCACACACGGCGACAGGCCCCGTTCAACCTAACAAAGCCGCCGCGTCGCGGCCCGCACTCGGGACCGGCCCACCAAAGGAGAGTTTGCGTGGTCGACCCCACCGGGCAGACGCTAACCAGCGGTGTGCGTACGTCAGGGCGGACTGCCACACCAGACCATCGGCGCGCACGAGCCACAGCATGAGCATGCTGACGGAGCGCCCGACCTACTCAGTTGCGACACGGTTAAAGGTGGCTGAGCGGCTGTTCATCGCCGGTTTGCGCGCGCAAGAGCGCGCCGACGAATCCGACGAGGCCCGTGTGCGACTGAGCTTCTTGTTGAACGCGAGCCAGCGGCTTGCCCTCTGCTTGGAACCCGCGACGGTACTGCAGACGCTGCTTGACCTGGCGGTACCCGAGCTCGCTGACGCCGCCACGCTGCACATTCTCACGCCCGGCCGACGGGCGCCGCTGGTTACCTCGGCTATTTCGGACTCTGCCCAGGGTGCCCCGTTGGCTTGGTGGGAGTGGATTGAACGCGTGACTCGGCCAGCTATTGCGGATGCGACTGAGCGCGGCATGGCGCAGCGCGAGAGCGCAGCCCCTGGCGCTCCTCCAGCACCCTCCGTTGATGGACCCGCGGTCAGCTTTATCGTCGTACCGATGCGCGCCCGCGGCCGGACTCTGGGTGCGCTTCGCGTCCTTTCGGTTGCGCCGCGCCGCGCCTTTCGGCTCGACGACCTGAGCTTGCTGGAATCCTTTACCAACCAGGCGAGCCTCGCCCTTGAAAATGCCAGGCTCTTTCAAGAGCAGCGCGAGCTCGTCGGGCACCTGGAGGCGGTGCGCGGTCAGCTGGACACCCCACAAACGGAATGGCTGCGCAGTGATGAACGACTCAGGATCGCGCGTGATCTGCACGACCACGTGGAGCAAATCTATTTCGCCATCGGGTTGACCGCGGAGTCGGCTCTCGATGCTCGCGACCACGCGCTGGTAGTCCCGGAGCTAGCGGACGCACTTCGGCGGACAGCTCAGCTAGCCACGAGCGGCGCCGAGCAGCTACGTGGAGCGATATTCGCACTGAAGCACGCGGACACCTCAGCTGTGGGCCTCATTTCGAGTCTGCGCAAACTGGTCCACTCGTTCGAAGAACGAACCGGAGTGGATACAGACCTCGTACTGTCCGGACCGGAGTCGGACCCATCTGCCGAAGTAATCGAAGCGCTTCTCGCGGTTGCTACCGAAGCGCTGGCGAACGTGGAGCGTCACGCACACGCAAGCTCAGTCGTCATGACACTCCAGATGCGTCCAAGGTCAATGACACTGGTCGTCCACGACGATGGGATGGGTGTGTCTGACCTGATCCTGAACCGGCGCGGTTCGAGCGCCATGCATTTCGGTCTCGACGGGCTCCGCGAACGTGTTCGTCGGCTCAAGGGTCACTTCAAAGCGGAGCCAGGCCCCGCCGGTGGGTTTGTGGTTCGCGCGCAGGTGCCCTTGGCGAAGGGGGGGAAGCGGTGAGCCAGACTGCCATACGGAAAAAGATTCGTGTCTTGATCGCGGACGATCACGAGATGGTCCGGGCTGGCTTGCGGAGCTTGCTGGAGTCGGAGCTGGATATCGAGATCGTCGGCGAGGCTGGCACGGGCAGTCAAACGCTCACGCAAGCCCGCCGGCTGCAGCCGGAGGTGGTTCTTCTGGATGCCAGACTGCCGGATATGCCCGGCTGGGATGTCTGCCATGACCTGTGCGAAGCGTTTCCGGACATCGCCGTCGCTATTCTGACAACCTTCACCGATGACGAGCTCGTGCGCCAGTGCGTGCGTGCCGGAGCCCGCGGCTATTTGCTGAAGGAAATTCCCGGGTTCGACCTGGCTTCCAGCATCCGCTCGCTGGCAATGGGTGAATCGGTGATCGATCGTAAGGTCTTGCCGCAAGTGCTCGCGGTTGCTCGCCGCACGGACCGAGGCGACGGTGAGCAGCCCTTGAGCGATCGTCAGCGCACCATCTTGCGGCTGGTGGCCGACGGGCTCTCCAACCGCGAGATCGCCGAGCAGGTCCATCTCAGCGAGCTCACGGTCAAAAGTTATATCGAAGATTTGCTCAAACAACTCGGCGCGCGCAACCGGGTGCACGCCGCAATTCTCGCCACCCGCCGCGGCTGGCTCTAGGGACTCGGCCGAACTTCTAGGAGGCCTCACTTCTTTACTTGTTCAAGAGACCACTTCATTGGTGACTTGTATCTCTTACTGCGTGTGCGCCATTGGCAGCATCGCCCCGATGGCCATACGCAGTGGGAAGACAAAGTCAGGAATAGTCCCTCGACAGGAATAGTATCTCGACTGACCTCCTCATAAAGTAGTTCGTTCTAATCCAGTTTCAGGCGCGCGCCGGCCAGGCTGCCGCCGGGGATGCCGCCCCAGGCTGGCCTGGGCATGCGGCCGAACATCTGGGACTTCGTCTGGCTAGCCGTCGTCGGCGTACTGGCATCCTTGCCCTTTATTGTCCTGACGCTTGTGGGATCACCCCGTCAGGGCCCTCCGCCGCGCCCGATCGCACTCAACGACCTCGCACTGGCTATTCAGCAATCCGCGATTGCATCGGTCGACGTCGACGAGCATGGCGGTGTCGCCCGCGACCGGCTTGGCTCAATGTACAGCTTCACACTCGAGCCGAAGACGACCTTGCTCAAAGCTCTTTCTACACTCGGCGTAACCCCAGAACAACTCGCCACAATCACCTATTCGGTTCGCGATCCGTCGCCGGCAGCGGAATGGTCCCGAGTCCTCGCGCCGCTCGTACCAATGGTCCTGCTGGGAACGATGGTCGTGCTTGCGATGAGCACCGGCTCAGACCCAAACACCCAGGTACTCCAGCTCATGCGCCATCGCGCCAGGCGTGTTATTGGCAGCTCGCAATCGATTGGTTTTGCGGATGTCGCGGGCGCCGACGAGGCCAAACAGGAGTTGCAGGAAATCGTGCAGTTTCTCTCCGCGCCGAGAGCGTTCAAAGAGGTCGGAGCCCGCTGCCCGCGCGGCGTCCTTCTGGTCGGTCCGCCTGGCACAGGCAAAACCTTGCTGGCGCGGGCCGTCGCCGGCGAGGCGCGCGTGCCGTTCTTCAACATCTGCGGATCAGGGTTCGTCGAAATCGTGGCAGGCGTCGGCGCCAGCCGCGTGCGCGATCTGTTCGACGAAGCAAGTCGCATCGGTCCGTCCATTCTATTCGTCGACGAAATCGACGCGATTGGACGTCGGCGCGGATTAGGCATTGGTGGGGTCAATACGGAGTGCGAGCAGACCTTGAATCAGCTGCTCGTTGAAATGGATGGATTCGACTCCAGCTCGCAAATCGTCGTCATCGCCGCGACCAATCGTGTGGACATCCTCGACCCAGCCCTGCTGCGACCAGGTCGGTTCGATCGGCAAGTGTTGGTTTCACCGCCCAATCGCGCGCAGCGGGAAGCAATCCTGCGGGTCCACTCCCGTGGCAAGCCACTCGATCCCACGGTTGACCTGGTGGCCCTCGCCGGGATGACCACGGGATGCTCGGGCGCGGACCTGGCCACAATCATGAATGAGGGTGCGATTCTCGCGGTTCGCCGCGGGAAGTGCAGCATTGGTACTGGTGAGTTGGACGCGGCGCTGGAGCGCCTCCAAACAGGTATCGAGTACGGCAGTCGCATCGTGCCGCCGGAGGCAAAGTCGCGCCGCGCGTATCGTGAGGCGGGGCGCGCCCTGGCAATGCACGTGCTGGAGCATCATCCGCCGGTTCACAAGATTACGCTTTTGCGTACCCACTCCCTTGACGCGGAGGACCGCGCGCTGCTGACGAGCCCGCAACTGGAAGCCCGTGTGACCGTGGCATTGGCTGGAACAGTCGCTGAGCGGCTGGTCTATGCGGATGCCGCTTCCAATGACGAAGCCGACATCCGCCTCGCGACACAGATTGCGGAGACAATGGTCAGGCGCTACGGCATGAGCCGTCGTCTTGGTCCAGTCGCACTGTCGTCAACCGTGCCGCGCAGCTATTCAGAAGCGACCGCGCGTTGCATCGACGAAGAGGTCCGGTTGCTCATCGAGGCAGGCTACGCGCGAGCGGTTGGCATTCTCAATGAGCATGGCGCGGCATTCCAGCGCCTCGCGGTTGCACTGCTGGAGCACGAACGCGTCGAGGGCGAGCTACTCAAACGCCTATTACCATAGCTGTTCAGCCCCTGTTCGGGTATGGGCGCGTACATTCCGGTTGCCAATATCTTCGACGTCGCAAGAATGGACCCGAGTCACGACTCGGAGGTCTCTGCGATATGTTTGTGGAAGCTGGCGTTGTGCCACGCCACTGGTGGACATTTGCTTTGCGCGGCGCCGCCGCGATTGCGTTCGGGATTCTGGCGTTTGCATGGCCGGGGCTAACGGTGGCAAGCCTGGTTCTGCTGTTCGGCGCGTTCAGCCTGGTGAATGGCGTGATGACCATCATCTCGGCGATTCGTAGGACCGCCACCGAACATGTTTGGTTACTCCTGCTAGAGGGCGTCCTGGGTATCATTGCGGGCCTGGCGGTGTTCACCTGGCCGGGCATCACGGCGTTGATCCTGTTGTACTGGATAGCAGCCTGGGCGATTGTGACTGGTGTGATGGAGGCCATTTCGGCGGTGCGGCTGCGCAATACGATTCACCATGAGTGGTCGTGGATTGTGAGCGGCGCACTATCTGTGATCTTCGGTCTTATCTTGCTGGCCCGGCCAGGTGCCGGAGCGGTGGCGATAGCCTGGATGATTGGCATCTACGCGGTATTGTTCGGCATCAGTTTGCTCGTGGTGGCCTGGCGCATTCACGACCTGGACCGATCGGAGCACGGCCATCCCGGCAGCGCCGGGATCCAGCAACCTGTCTCTCTGTAGTGGCAACACCGACCAGCGATCATCTAGCGGAGCGAGCATGCCGCTGTTTGTGCGGCTCGAAACCTGCCAAACGGCGGCTCGCCCCCCAGTGGTTGCGCTAGCACGCTGTATTCGCATGTCGAGTCAATCAATTTCCAGAACGCTGGTGAACCCACGGCCGGAGGCACTGCGGCTCGTACTGTCGGACGGCTCCGAACGGGTGGTTCCGCCGTGGGGTATCGCGGTGCTGCCGCGTAGCTCGGCGCATGGCCAGCCTGTCGACATCTTGCAAGCCCTGGTTCTCGAACGGCGCGTGATTCCGGGTCGGATCGAGTCCCCACCCACCTAACGTTAGGGCGCCAGTGGCAGGCGCGTGCGCACGACGAAGCCACCATCGCGCGACGGCCTTGCGATGAACGTGCCGCCCAGGCGCCGAACGCGCAGGCCTACGCCACGGAGACCGAACTGGTTGGCACTGCTGGCGATGCGCTCCAGCGCGGGATTGGCGATACCGACACCGTCATCGTGAATGCTCAAGGTCACGCTGCGGCGAGCGAGCTGCAAGCTGAGTACTACGGCGCCAGCCTGTGAATGCCGCTCGATGTTCGCAAGCGCCTCTGCCGCGGCATGGTGCAATGTTTCAGCGGCTTCGTTCGACAAATTCCGCGTCGCGCCAGTAACGAGTACCGCGGTCTCGATACCCGTTCGTTCCTGGAACTGTCGCGCGAGCGTCTGCAGCGCCTGAACAACACCATTCTGCCCAACCTCTGCGTGCCCCAGTGCGAAGACGGCTTGCCCGAGGTGCTCGCGCCCCGCGGTCGCGGCGTCGATGATCTGGACCAACGCGGTCGCTACGTTGTCGCTGACCTGATCCGGCTCCAGCTCGGCGAGCGCGGCGCGCGCAAGCAGACCGATGACGAAAAACGTCTGCAGCGCATGGTCTTGCAACGCCGCGATCTGCAGATTGCTTGCCGCGGCGCCATCCTCAGAGCGTTGGTCCACGGCCGCCAGTCCCACATCACACTGTGGCGCGTCGGGTACGGCACTGTGGATCGGACGCGTTGCCGATTGTCGTTGTTCAGCTCGACATCGGTCAGATGACCGATGTTCAGGATTTATTCAAGTGCGCGCTCCGAAATGCACTGCTGCATGCCAGGCCCGCGTTGGCATCGTGGTTCACATGCGGCTATCTGAGAACTGGTGGGAGCGCCTGGCTTGCCTGGCACCGTTGGCTCCTGTCGTCATCGCACTGTTTGGCATCGTTGTTCTGCGCCCCATGGGGTACTACTGGGAGTAGCCAAATACCGCCTCGTTGCGGACCCGCCGCGCGCTATGCTCGCAGCGGGTGCCAAGAACGAGCGGCGCACCTTTATTTGGTCGCGACGGGGAGCTGGCTCAGATCCGCCAGCTCCTCGCCTGCGAGGACGTGCGCTTGCTCACGTTGACCGGGCCGGGCGGCACGGGCAAAACGCGACTTGCCGAGGCAATCGCGGCCAGTCCGTTGCCGCCGCCACTGCAGGGCGCCCGGTATGTGGATCTTTCGGCGGTTGGAGCGGCGGCTGACGTCGCGCCAGCGATTGCCGCCGCGCTTGGCGTGCAGGAAGCCGGCAGCGAGCCACTCCAGGCAATCTTGCGCGAGGTCATCGGCCGGGACGCGCTGCTGCTGGTCCTCGACAATTTCGAGCGCGTCCTCGATGCGTCCGAGCTCGTAGCGGAGCTTCTTGCCGAAACACCGCGGCTGAGTTGTCTGATCACCAGTCGCGAACCGCTCCATATCCGTGCCGAGCACGTCATACACGTGCAGCCACTGGCAGTTCCTTCGGCGGATGTGACCGATCCCAAGGCACTCGCCGATGCCCCAGCCGTCGCCCTCTTCGTGGATCGCGCCAGGACGCAACAGCTTGGTTTCATGATCACGCCAGAGAACGGTCAATGCATCGGCGAAATCTGTCGACAGCTCGACGGACTGCCGCTTGCAATCGAGCTTGCGGCGGCCCAGATCGGCGTGCTCTCACCGTCCGCCATTTTGAACCGGCTTGAGTCAGCGGCGCCGTTCATCGTGGAGGGCGCACGTGATTCGCCCGTCCGACACCGCACACTCGCCACCGCGGTCGCGTGGAGCTACGACCTGCTCGACGCTCCGGCTCAGCTGATTTTCCGCTACTGCGGTGTGTTCAATGGTTCGTTCGATGTCAAGGCCGTAGCCGAAGTTGTTGCGACACCGCCTGCCGTCGACCCACTCCGAGTTCTGGCGCAACTTGTGGACAAGAACCTTGTCCGCGTCGCGGACGTCGGCAGCGACGAGCCGCGCTTTCACCTCCTGCAGACGATCCGGACGTTTGCCCTGGACCTGCTTGCCAGCGCCGATGAGCTAACCAATGCACGTCGGCGGCACGCGAGCCATTTCCTGCACCTCGCTGAGGCGGACGAAGCGGAGTTGGTCGGTCCAGGCATGGGCGATAGACTCGACCGTCTGGAACGGGAGTACGACAACTTTCGTGCTGTTCTCAGTTGGTCTGTCGGCGGCGGCGATGTGGAAATCGGCTTGCGTCTCGCGGGTGCCCTCAATCGCTTCTGGATGATGCGGGGCCATCTGACAGAGATACGGAGCTGGTTCAATCGAGCGCTACCCCTCAGCTCGGGTGCGCCGGTGGGGGTGCGCGCGAAAGCATTCAATTCCGCGGGCGTGATAGCCGGTCTCCAGGGTGACAGCGCCGCCGCCGAACCGCTGTTCAACGAAAGCTACCGACTCTGGGAGCGCATCGGCGACCCGATCCGCATGGCCGCGGCAATGGGCAATCTGGGTCTCGTCGCCCAGGACCGACAAGACGAAGCACGCGCGATCGAATGCTTTCTTCGCGCTCAGAGTCTGTACGCGGCAAATGGTGATAAACGTGGCGTGGCCGTTTCGATCGGCAGCCGTGCGCACCTCGCCCGCCAGCAGGGCAAGGTGCGCGAAGCCGTCATCTTGTTCCGCGAGACGCTCGCGATGTTCCGTGAGGTTGGCGACCCCCGAGGCATTGCGAATTCACTCGCGAATTTGGGCCACGCGTTGATCGCTGTCGGTCAGCCGGATGCGTCCATTGGGTATCTGGCGGAGGCATTGGAGCTGCGCCGTTCGTTGGGAAATACGCTTGGCGTTGCGGAATGCCTCGAAGGCTTTGCCGCGGCCGCGGCGGCGCAACGCCAGGGGCGGCGCGCCGCTCGACTACTTGGCGCCGCCGCGGCGCTCCGCGAAACCACTGGGGCGCCGCTGTCGCCAGCTGAACGTCGCGAACGTGACGGAGTGATGCGACGCATTCAACGACTGTTAACACCCGGCGGTTTTTCCGGCGAGTATGCCCAGGGTAGCACGCTCAGTCCGAATGCGGCAGCGGAGTATGCGCTTGGCCGGCGCGAGCTTGGTGCTGAACCGGTGGTCCCAGACCGCCCTGATGCTATCTCTGGAGCATCATTGAGTCCGCGCGAGCTGGAGGTTGCGAAGCTTGTCAGCCGCGGTATGACCAATCGAGAAATTGCCTCGACTCTATCAGTGGCGCCTCGAACGGTGGCGACGCACCTGGAGCATATCTTCGCGAAGCTGGGCCTCCAGGCGCGTGCCGAAGTCGCGGCCTGGTTCGTACGGCACGAACCTCAGAGTCCCTAGCTAAGTGCCCGGTCGAGAGCGGACGCAGCGCTGATCAACGCCAGGTGGCTGAAAGCTTGCGGAAAGTTTCCCAACTGCTCACCAGTCACGCCAATCTCTTCGGCGTACAAACCGAGATGGTTAGCGTAGGTCAGCATTTTCTCGAATATGTAACGCGCCTGCCCGACGCGCCCAGAGCGAGCAAGCGCTTCAACGAACCAGAATGTGCAGATCGAGAATGTGCCTTCCTCGCCTCGCAATCCGTCAGGCGATGCGCTCGGGTTGTAGCGATAGACGAGGCTGTCGGAGACTAACTCCCGCTCGATCGCATCCAGCGTTGAAAGCCACATCGGATCTCGCGGTGAAAGGAAACCCACAGTTGGCATGGTCAGTACTGATGCATCCAACACGCTTGCACCGTGATACTGCACAAATGCCTTCCGATCTGAATTCCAGCCACGTTGCATGATCTGCTCGTAAACGGCATCGCGAGCAGCCGTCCACCGTTCGAGTGGGGCCGGTCGGCCAAACTCGCGTGCAAGTCGTACGGCTCGGTCGAAAGCGACCCAGGTCATCTGCCGGCCGTAGACGAACTCCTGCCGACCGCCACGCGTTTCCCAAATCCCCTCATCGGCCTGGTCCCAGTTGTCGCACAACCAGGTCATCACGCCCTCTAGCGCTTGCCATCCAGCGTGCCCAACCCCGCCCGCGGCGCCACTGGCCGCGAGGTGAATCGCATGCAACGCTTCGCCATAAATATCCAGCTGGAGTTGGTCTGCGGCGCCATTGCCGATCCGCACTGGACGTGAGCCGCGGTAGCCTTCGAAATGCGGGAGTATGGTCTCCTCGAGCTCCGAGGAACCGTCAACTCGATACATGATCTTCAGCGGACCCGACGTATCGCCGGCTTGCTCTCGCACCCGGTCGCGTAACCACTGTCCGAACGCGGCGGCCTCGTCGGTCAATCCGAGGTCCAGCAGCGCACCGATCGACATTGAGCCGTCGCGCACCCATGTGTAGCGGTAGTCCCAGTTCCGTTCGCCACCGATCTGTTCGGGTAGACCCGCCGTCGGCGCCGCGACCAGCGCCCCACTCGGTGCGTACGTCATGAGTTTGAGCGTGATTGCCGAACGTTCGACCATCTCGCGCCACCGGCCGCTATACCGCGATCGGGCCAGCCAGGAATGCCAGAAATTGACCGTGTCCTCCAGCAGTTGCAGAACATCCGCGCGTTCAACGCTACGCGGCAGTGTGTCAGCGCCGGTCTCGAGGATCATCCCCATCACGTCATTCGCGTCGATGTGCGTCGTCAAGCATACGTCGGAGCCGTCTGCCGCTAACCCATCGACCCCGTGCAAAGTGAGCTGGGAACCCCGACAGGTGAACACCGCTCCGTGCCGGGTTAGCTCGACGGCGTGTGGCTGGCGTGCATAGTCGAACCGTGGTGCGCACGTGATGCGGAAAGCCATCCGCCCTCGAATACCGCGCAAGATACGCACGATACGGTGCCGATCTATCGCATGCGAGGACCGCGCAATTGGCATGAAGTCGACCAGTTCAGCGACGCCGTCCTCCGCCATGAAGCGAGTGATCAACACCGCTGTGTCGGGAAAATAGAGCTGCTTGACGACGTGCTCATTCTCGATTGGGCCTATGCGGAATTCGCCACCGCGAGCGTGGTCCAGAATGCTCGCGAACACGCTGGGGCCATCAAAGCGTGGAACGCAGAACCAATCGATCGTGCCATCGGTGGCAACCAGCGCAGCGGTCTGTAGGTCGCCAATAAGACCGTGATCCGCGATGGGCCTGTAGGCCCCATCAATTCCGTTGTTCACGCGTGCGTCCTCACTGCGGGCGGTGCCAACCACCCAGGTCGTGGGCAAGATGGTCTGCCTCCGCCGGCCCCCAGCTCCCGGGCTGATATGGATAGACTGGTGTGCAGTTGCCGAGCACTGGCTCAACGATCGCCCACGCCGCGTCGACGGCATCTTCCCGCACGAACAGGAGCCGATCGCCCATGATGGCGTCCGTGAGCAACCGCTCGTACGCCTCCACTTCGTCAGCCCTCGGTTGTGCCACGGCTACCAGCTCAGCTGCTTTCGTCTCGAGCCGTTTACCGCGCGCCTTCACTCGCGTCCCAAGCCCGATCCCGACATCAGGTCCGAGGCGGAACCTCAGGTAGTTGGCCTCACTCCTGTGCAGGCGCTTGATTGGTGGCCGCTGAAGACGGACGACAACCTCAGTTGCGGTGACCGGTAGCTTCTTCCCAGCTGAGATGAGAAACGGAACGCCAGACCAGCGCCAGGAGTCGATTTCCAATCGCAGTGCGGCGAACGTTTCCACGCCCGATCCGCAGACGACCCCCGGCTCCTGATCGTAGCCGCGGAACTGGCCACGTACAACGTGGTACGGAAGCACGGGAGGGATCGCGCGCAAGACTTTTGCGTGCTCGTCGTGGATGGCTTCTGCGTCCAACGCACCGGGCGGCTCCATCGCGAGGAGACCAACAATCTGAAGAAGATGGTTCTGGACGACATCGCGAATCGCGCCAGTTTCATCGTAAAACCGGCCGCGCCCCTCAACTCCGAACCGCTCGGCCATCGTGATCTGGACGCTCTGGACATAGTTTCGATTCCAGATGGGCTCCAGAAACGTATTGGCGAACCGAAAATAGAGTAAGTTCTCAACTGCTTCTTTGCCGAGATAGTGGTCGATGCGGTAGACATTCGGTTCGGTGAAGACGCTATGCACCACCGCATTGAGCGCGCGCGCCGAGGCACGATCGTGGCCGAAGGGCTTTTCGATAATCACGCGAGCCCCGTCACCAGCGCCGGAACGGCCGATTGCGCTCACAACGCTCCCAAATAAACTTGGCGGGATTGCCAGATAATGCGCTGGTCGCCGCGACGTCCCGAGTAGCTGCTTCAGCCGGACGAACGTCTCGTCTTCTGCGTAATCACCATCGATGTACTGAATCAACGCCTCCAACTGTGCAAAGGTCCGCCCGTCTGCACACTGGGGCTGAGCGTTGATGCTTGCGCGGGCCCGCTCCAGAAGCTGTCCGCGTGTCCAGCCCGCCTTAGCGACGCAGATGATCGGAACGTCCAGCACGCCGTGCTGGACCATCCCATAGAGCGCGGGAAAGACTTTCTTGTAGGCGAGGTCGCCCGTTGCGCCGAAGAAGACCAGCGCATCCGCGCGCTCCGTTGCCACTTGGGGCGTGTCCGCCGTCGGCGCTTGCGTCAGGGTTACCATGGTCGTTAGACATCCAGCGTCAGCGTGCCGCTTGCGCGATCGACACACACCATCATGTCGTTTGCCGCGGCTCGTTCGGCCGGCGACATGACCGAGTTGCGATAGATCGGAGTGCCGTTGACAACGCGGGTTTGGCAGCTGCCGCAACTGCCTGCCCTGCATGCAAACGGTACCTGGATCCCGGCGCGCTCCAAACTGTCCAGCGCAGTGTCGTTGGGACCAACCTCGACGGTCTTGCCCGAGCGTTGCGCGATCAGCTGGAATGGAACGTCGCCCTTGACGAGAGGCGCACCGAAGCGTTCGAAATGAATTGCATCCGCGGGCCAGCCGAGCTCCTCCGCTAGCTGGATCGCTTCTGTCATCAGGCTTTCGGGGCCGCACACGTACATGTGGGTTCCTTCCGGCTGGCGGCGGATCAGCGACGGAAGATCGAGCTTCTGGCCGAGACTGGAGTCGTAGAGCACATCACTCGCATCGTTTTCGAACTGGAAGTCGTCGATGAAGGCCGCGTTCTCCGCGTTCCCGAAGGTATAGTGCAGCTCGAAGCGTTCATGGCGAAGTCGGAGGGCGTAGCGGAACGCGATCATCGGTGTAATTCCGATGCCGCCACCGATCAGCAGATGTTTGGTTGCGTGCTCGACGAGCGGGAAGTTATTGGCTGGAACAGAGATTGTGAGCTCGCAGCCGCGCGTCACTTTTTCATTCATGTAGATCGAGCCGCCCTTGGAATCCCGGGCGCGCTGCACGGCGATAAAGTACGCCAGGCCCTCGCCATAGCCTGCGTTCAATAATGAGTACGCATTGCGGTGAACTCTGTCACCATCGCGCATGTGAATGACGATGTGGCTGCCCGGCGTGAAACGCTCCAGCAGACCTCCCGACGGGTGAATGAGCTTGAACATCTTGACTGTCGGGCTCACGTCGCGTACCGACGCGACCTTGACCGTGGCGATTGCACGCTTGTCGAGTCCAAGTTCCGCGTCGGACTTCAGCGCGATCCTGTCCGCAACCGCTACAACATTGACGGCGCTCTCTTCAGGAGCTGGCACGCCCGCCGCCCGGGCGCGTCGCTCGAAGCCGACCGGAAGTCGCTTGAATCCGCGGACTCCTTGTGCGCGTAAGTATTCCGGCTCACCGTTGCTGTGGAAACTGGAAACGCGCGCAAACCACTCTTCGAGTGCGATTCGACCTTCAAGTCGCCCGAGTAGCTGGCCGAGGCACTGGTGAATGCCACTCCCGAGACTCAGCACGCGCGGGATTTTGCGAGTGATGTCAAACTTTTCGGGGCTCTCGAAGATGGCCTCATCGTGGTTAGCGGAGCCGACAACCGCGGCCACCACAGCGCCGCTGGGGACCGGAAACCCCGCGATCTCTACGTCGGATGTCGCCTTGCGCCCGAGTAGGATGACGGGCCCGTTGAAGCGGAGCGTTTCCTCGAATGTGTTTGCCGCGAGTGACGTATCCCCTGCCAGCAGACGCATCTGGTCCGGAAACGAGAGCAGCGAATCGATCGTAAGCTCGAGCGCCATCGTGGTGATGTCGTTGCCCGCGATAACAAACAGCTTGAGCAGCGTCAGCACCTCGCGCTCGCTCAGACCGCCCTCGCGATCCTGTGCCTGCACGACATACGACGTGAGGTCGTTTCGTGGTGACCGGCGCGCTTCGGCGACCAGGCCGCGCAGGTAGTCCTCCATATCGTGCGCGTCGCGCGCAATCTGGGCGAAGGCTGCGTCTTGTTCCGCGCCAGGCGGCATGGACCACGCTTCGCGCGGGCCGTGAAAGGTTGAGTTTGCCCAGCGATTGAACGTGCCCATCATCGATTCGTCTACGCCAAGCAAGCCTGACATCACGTAGGACGGCAAAGGCATTGCAAAATCGTGGTGGAACTCGCATTCGTCGCCACGCGCCAGGATTTGATCCAGCAAGCGACGTACGATCTCACGCGTGTGCGGCTCCATCGCCGCGACGCGTTGTGTGGTGAACGCCTGCTGCACCAGACCACGTACTCGCTGATGGTCGGGCGGGTCCTGCCACAGCAGCGTGTCGTATGTCGTTTGGGCCTCTGCGCCCGGCACGGGTTGAAACTTGTCGTATGCGGACGAGAATGTTCGCGCGTCGCGCAGGATCGCGTCGCAGTCAGCCCAGCGCAAAAAGCCGATCGACCCTGTTGGCTGGATCTGGCAGACCGGTCCAGCCGTGCGCAGTTCTGCGAGACGATGGTTGCCTTCGCGGACCAGGTCCGGCTGGGCGACGTCAAGGACCGGTAAGCTACGAAAGTCAACGCTAGACGGAGTGGCCAGGGTGGTGCTCATTCACGTTCTCCGTCATTAGCCTGCCAGTGATGCCAGGAGGCTTACCTGACGCGCCCTCATGAGTCCCGAACGCGACTTGGACAAATGCGCTAACGCGCATGGAAAGGCGCCACTCCGTGCGGGCCTGGCTGTTGCGGCCTGTGCACCAGCGTCATTGCTTCGGAGTGGCGCCTTGGACAGACTTTAGGCGGGCCCAACCGGCAAACGCCTTGCCAGGCTTATCCGACGCCTGAACATTTGCTTGGTCTCCATTGAGCGGGGTCTTTTAACGCCGATCGGCCTGCCACCCACCTGCCGAATGCCAGCAGTCGCGGATGGTGCGCGTCCGTTACTGTCCGGTCGGCGGACAATCGACGCGTGCCGCAACAATTCACCATCCGACTCGACGGACAAACGCGGTCACTCTCCCGTCTTCTCCAGCGGTTGGCCGCGCATCACGTCGGTGTGCGCGCCTTTGCCGTCGCGGAGATTGACGACACGAGCACGGTCGTCGTCATGACCAGCGACGATTCGGCAACACAGTCGATTCTCCGAGAGCACAAATACCCGTATGTCTCGAGCGAAGTCGTCGTGACATCTGTTCCGGACAAGGAGTTCGCATTGGCGAACCTGTTTGCGCAGATCGGTCATGCAGGTATTAGCCTGCACGGCCTCTCATTGCTGCGATGGCACCAGGGCAAAGCCGAGTTGGCCCTGTCAGGCGATAACCCCGCGGCGCTGCAACAGGTGTTGTCAGCCTGTCAGGTGGACCGCCTCATGGAGCCGGTCAATTAATGAGCTAAAGGCCCGCCTCGCATTCGCGTTACCGTTCTGTTACAAATTCGGTAGGAGACGCGGATGTGACAGACGCAGAGCTCGAGGCCACTATCACCCAGCTCCAGCAGCAGGTGGAGCTCATGAATCAAGCGCTGATCGCCATGCTCGAAGGTAAGTGGGTTGGCGCGCCACCTTCCGCCGAAGCATACCTTTACGCGTTGAATCCATGGCTGCAGGGCACGCTTAAGCTCGACCCGCCAGTAGTGCCGGACGGATCCCATGACCCCGGACGTTGAATCTCAGCTCACCCAACTGGAGCAGCGATTGCGCCTGCAGACGGACGGTCTTGCACAGATGCTCCAGGGTCGTTGGACCGGCAGGCAGTCCCTCGAAGCCGATCTGAAACTGCTTAATCCCACCACGCAGCTCACGCCGAAGCCCCCGCTCCTGGTGAGCCAGGCACCGGCCCCACCAAAAGGTTGGCGCTCGACGTATCAGCCCAACACTGAAATGCCACCGCAGGTGTACGACTGGACTTGCTCCGCCTGCTCTCTCGATTGGGTGCTGCGTGCCACCGGTGTGGCACCGCATCACACTCGTGAGCAAGCAGTGAGCGAAATTGGCTATCCAGAAAACGTGAACCCGACCTACGGGCTCATGGACAGTTCAGGCTCGGCACTTCGGCGCGTGTTCGCCGACTATGGCCTGCAGACGGGCCAGGCATGGCTCACGTTCGACCAGGTGTGGGCGGGCGCCAACCAGTCGACTGGCCAGATGTCGGGTGGCACCTGGTACCACTGGGTCGCCATCCGCGGCACGAAGGGTTCTGACCTGTGGATCGCCAACTCAGCACCAGGCTACAAGGGTGTGTGGGACATCTTGACACGTGAACAATTCGCTGCGCTCGGCCCATTTAGTGTTGTGTACCTGGTGTGAGCCACGGGTGCACTGACTTCGGCGTTCCTCAGGGCGCAGGTTTGACGACCATCAAAAAGACGATCACAAGTACGTCGAGCATCAAGACGATGCCAATGAGATTGCTGCGTTGCTTCAGTTGCATGTACGTATCAGAGCTCGTACCACCGCTCTCCAACGCGGCGATCTGTCTCTTTAGCGTGGGCGTGTAGCCAACCACCGCGACCACAATCAGGATGATGTAGAGCACGATCGCCGCGGCAATCCAGAAGGTCGTAAACGGAATACCCGCGGTGATTACCATTGCCAGCCCGAGGATCAACAACAATCCGTACGCGGGATTGGCAAACCGATCGTCCAACCGCTTAACGCCCCGCAAGATGACGAGTGCGGCACCTGGCTCCCGGTCGGCAATCGCGAACCAGATGAAGTACGAGGCATTGAAGCCAACCGCCACAATGGCCATGAGCACGTGCAAGAATTTGAGGATCACATACAGCGACATCGGAACTCCTGCCACGTAGCCTACCCTAGACGCGAATGGCGAGTCGCCTGATCGACTGGACGCTTGCACATTTACGGCTGATGTGGGCGTTCGTGGGTGTGACCTTCGTGATCATGCTCTTCATCCCCGACGCGCGCTGGAACGCAATCACCACCGTCTGGGGCGCGTTGTTTCTGGGTCTCCTCATTTCGCTCGTGCTCGAGCAGCGCGGCGAGGGCATTCAGCGGCGTGTATGGCTGAGCCAGAACAGCGGCCGTACGCGGACGGCAGTTGACGAACTCCTCGCGGTCGTCGAGGACTCCGCGGCGCTTGCGGTGGATATGCCGGCAGAGACTCTGCGGGCGCTGACCTCCGGCGCGACACGTGCGGCCCGCCGTGAGGCGGCGGAGCATGCTCGCGCGGACGTGTGGAACCGAGCGCAAGATACCGCAACTGGCCAAGACACCAATCGCACCCCAGCTGACGATCTCCTCGGCTACGCACAACAGGTCACCGCGGCGCGCGAACGCCTCCTGGCGCTGCGCCAACGACATCGGGTGGTGCTGTCACACGTAGCCCAACTCGACCTTGCACTCGACCGCTTTCTGGACGCGCTTCGCTGGTATGAGGGAGCGGCCGTTGCCGAGGACAACCCATGGCCCCGCGACGCCCGCGCCGCCAGGTATTTCCTGCAACCAATCGGTGAATCGGCGGTCGGACTGTGCGAAGCGTGCGCAGATCTTCTGTTCGAAGCGCGACTCCTCCCGCCCTAACCCGCGGCATCAGCGCCAGCAAACTACTCGTATCCTGTGCCAGATGCCTTCCGCTGAGCCGCGAGTCGCGACGGTTGGGCTCGTGGTCAGATGGGCGGACTCGGATTGAGAGTCGATGACTGTCGCAAAACGTACGAAGAACTGAAGGCCAAAGGCGTGACGTTCCTGCAGGAGCCGGCCGACCGTCCATATGCGGTCGAAGCCGTACTGCGCGATGCTTCCGGGGATTGGCTGGTGCTCATTGAGCCCAAGCAATACAAGCCGGAGGACTTCAGATAGCGGAGGCGACCAGATCGGCGTTGATAGCCGCCGCCGCGGTCAAGCCCGCCGCGGCCGCACCGATAACTGTTGCTGAGAGGTCGTGCACGTTGCCAGCGACCCACACTCCGGGCACGTCGGTGAGACCGGTCGGATCCGCGGGGATGAATGTCCCGAGTCCCAGCGGATGTTCAACTGGCTGGAGCCCAAGCGAAGCCAGTACGTCGGAACGCGCAACCATCCGCGGACCAACCACCAGTATCTGCCGATGCACTACAGTTCCATCCTCCAGGCGCACGCCGGTCAATCTGTCCTTCTCGACGTCGACGCTCTTCACCACACCGCTCACGATGCGGATACCACGCGCAGTCAGCTCCTCCAATTGCTCGGCGCTGAGGCCCGCCGCCGTGTGCGTAAACAACACGACGTTAGCCGTCAACTGGCGGAACAGCAGCGCCTGGTGCACCGCCATCGGTCCGGTCGCCAGGACACCGACCGCCTGGTCGCGCGCTTCCCAGCCGTGGCAGTACGGGCAGTGCACCACGTCGCGACCCCAGCGTTCGCGCACACCGGGGATGTCCGGCAACTCGTCCACCAGCCCGGTCGCCACCAGCAGGCGGCGCGCCGAAATCATGCGCCCGTCGTCGAGTGTGACGACGATGCGTTCTGCCTCCCCAGCCGCCGAGCGGACCCGTCCTTCCAAAATCTGTCCGCCGTAGCCGCGGACCTCTGCTCGCCCCAGCTCCAGCAGCGCCAGCGGCGACATCCCGTCGCGCGAGAGAAAATTGTGCATTGCCGTAGCAGGCGCATTGCGCGGTGCGCCTGAATCGATCACCAGCACCGATCGGCGCGAGCGCGCCAGCACGAGTGCGCCATTCAGGCCGGCGGCACCACCACCGACCACCACCACGTCATACTCGTTTGAAATCGCATCATTGATCATAGGCAGCACGATCGGCGGCAACCTGCAGGTTTAGCAAGGAAACTTGCTGGCCTGGCAAAATACTGTGATGCAGGCTCTGTGGGGGCATGCGTTGGACGAATGCATAAGGCCCGGCGAGCCCGTTGACAGCGGCTGCCCGAGCGCGCGCATACTACGCTCCGGGGTTGGGGAAGGGGACTTGTGGTTTGGCAAATGCGAGCAGGGCCGCAGGCGGACTGGGAACGTCGCTCGTCACCACATTCTGGGGCGGAGGTGAACGCATCACATGCGACGCAGCATCGACCGCATCCTGACTACACACACGGGCAGCTTGCCGCGTCCACCGGAGCTTCGACACATCCTCGAAGGCCGGGATCAGCGCGAGGCGCGCGCGCAGACAGACTATGCGCCGCGCGTCAAGGAGGCCGTCACCGAAGCCGTGCGCAACCAGGCCCAAATTGGACTGGACGTCATCACTGATGGCGAGATGGGCCGTGTCGCCTTCTCGTGGTACGCCACTGAACGACTGACGGGGTTCGACGGGCCGCCGCGCTCGGTGATGCAGCGCGTCGAAGCGCGCATGTTCCCGGAGTTCTATGACTCACTGGCGACTCCGCAACTCGGGTTGCCAGCCTGCAATGGCCCGATACGCTGGCGCGGACCGGAATACATTCAGCAGGACATCACCGCACTGCGTGCGGCCCTTGAGGGTACGGCAGTGACGGAAGCGTTCATGCCGGCCGTTTCGCCAGGTCAAATCTGGCTGAACTTCCCCAACGACCACTACTCCGGCGACGAAGCGTTTGTCATGGCTGCCGCGGAGGCGTTGCGCAACGAATATCGTGCGATCGTCGACGCCGGTTTCATCCTGCAGCTGGATGATCCAGGACTGGCCATGGGCTGGAATCGCGCGGAGTTTGCGGACAGCAGCATTGCCGACTATCGCAAGGTCGTTTGGCAACATGTCGAGGCGATCAATTACGCACTCGAAGGCATTCCCGCGGACCGCGTCCGCTTGCACACGTGTTGGGGTAATCAGGAGCTGCCGCACGTCCGCGATATTCCGCTCGCGGAGATTATCGACATCCTGTACCGAGTCAACGCGGAGGGCCTGTCGGTTGAGGCCTCCAACCCGCGCCATGCGCACGAGTGGAGCGTATTCAAGGAGCATCCGCTGCCGGATGGCAAAGTTTTGTTGCCTGGTGTGATCGACTCCGTCACGAACTTTGTTGAGCACCCGGACCTGGTTGCCGAGCGAATCGTTCGCTTCGCCGACATCGTCGGCAAGGAAAACGTCATCGCTGATACCGATTGTGGTTTCGGGACCGCTGTCAGAATGCAACCGCGCGTGCACCCCACCATCGTCTGGGCCAAGCTGCAGTCGCTGGTAGAGGGAGCGCATCGAGCATCTGAACGCTTGTGGGCCCGCACCGCTGTAACCGCCTGATTGATGGCGAGAGTGAGAGACCATCATGCAAACCGCAGAGTCTCAGTCCCAGTCGCAGGACGATGCGTCCGCTGGTTCATCGCCGACTCTCGATCGCTGGACTCGCCCGGCGATCGCAGTTGTGACGGTGTGTCTCCTGGTCTACGTCTTCGACGTTTATGAACTGACGACCTTCCAGGTCGCCCTGCCGGCCATTCTCAGCGACTTCCACCTCTCGTTGCTCGACGCCGGAGTGTTGCTCCTGGTCACGGCCTGGGTTGGGCGCGTCGCCAGCTTGTTGTTCGTGCCACTGGCCGACGCGTTCGGGCGGCGCGCAATCCTCGCTGCCGGGGTTCTCGGCTACTCCCTGCTGACGGGGTTCACTGGCCTGGCGCAGAACTTCTTCCAATTCGGCGTCGCGGCGACGGCCACCCGCATTCCGATCACAGCCGGTAATTTTCCGTCTACCATTATGGCAACCGAAGCAGCGCCACGCTCCGGTCGCGCTTTGGCGCAGGGTCTGCAGACCGCAGGGTATCCGGTTGGATTCGTTCTGGTTTCCCTGGCGTCGGTGTGGTTGTTGCCAACTTTCGGCTGGCGCTACATGTACTTCCTGGGCATCGTGCCCGCGCTCCTGGTATTTCTCATCCTCCGCTACATCCCAGAGAGTCGGCACTTCACCCAGGTCAAGGAGCAGCGACAAGCCGAGGGCAAGCAACTGAATGCGCTCCGTGCGTTCGTCGACACGGTGCGGCGTTACCCGGTGGAGGTTGCCAAAGGCTCGCTCGTCCTGACCACGTACTACTTCTGGAATGGCTTCGGTGTGTTCGTCTCCACGTACCTGAGTCAGGAGCGAGGCGTCGACGCGGCAACACGCGGCACCTGGCTGGCAATCTGGTGGTCCGTCGCCATTCTTGCTTCGATCGGCGGCGGCTGGCTTGCCCAGCGCTGGGGTCGCAAATGGACCAACATCGCGCTCGTGGTCATCACGGTGCCGCTCTTTGCCACGTACGGCATGTTGACGGACTGGACCGCGCTGTTTGTGGTCGGACTGGTCCTGTGCTCGTTGTTCCTGGCTCCATTCGGACAGGGGACGTGGGGTTGGGTCATGGAGACGTTCCCGACGGAATGTCGCGCAACGGGATTTTCGGTGGTGAACTTCATCGGCGGGGTCATTTCGAGCTTCTACGCGATTATTCCGGCGACGCTGGGCTCGGTCGGTGCGGCCTTCCCGTTCTTTGCCGGCGGATACGCGCTACTCGCCATTGGCTTCCTGCTGCTCAACGAGACAATCCGAGACGAACTCCTGGAGCTGGTCGGCGAGCGCGCCGGGCAAGCTCAGCCGAAGCCGGCCGTCGTGGTCGTGAAGAGCGCGGAGGCCTCATAGGAAAATCAACGGACCACGCTGTCGATCACCAGCTCGAAGAACGCTTCGGACAAGCGTTCGTGTGAAAACAGACGCCGATACAACAGCGGTCCCAGAATCAGCGCAGCCGTGTTGGACGGGTCCGGCAGGCGACGGAGCTCGCCTCGGCGTCGCGCTCGAACCAGAATGGCGTGGACCGCCTCCACAAGCTTGGTCTGGGCCGCCGCAAGCAGCGCCGCCAGATGCGGATTCCGTTCGGCCGCGTCCATGAGCGACAGGAGGATGGCCGCGTAGGGACCTGACAGCAGCTGCTCGACAACGCGGTGGGCGAGTGCACGAAGATCGTCCGGCAGGCTTCCAGCATCCGGGATGTCGAAGTGTGGGCCCATTTGCGCGCACACATCCAACAGCAGCGCTTCACGCGAGGGCCAGTGCCGGTAGATGGTCGTCTTGGCGACACCCGATCGCCGCGCGACGGCATCGACGGTCACACCGGCGAGGCCTTCCTCAGCCAGCAACGCGTACGTCGTTGTCATGACGGCCTCTTTGGAGTGGCGCACGCGCACGTCGACGTCGCCAGCCCGTTTTATGGCCGAGTCGTTTTGCACTCCAGTCCTCGCTAGCTGCTGCTTCTAGACGCGGGTCAACCTTCGAAAGCGTCGCATACGCAACGGTATCGTAGCGCCTCGGCCCAGCGTCCGATCGGAAATGTTTGACCTCCACGCCACACTACGATACCGTAGTGTAGCGCTACGAGCCAGTAGCCATCCACATCCCAAGTCGGAGCACCACTATGCCCACGCCCAACGGAGCTGTTGATCTGACGCCATACGCCGAGGCAGTCAACGCCGCCCTCTCCCACCGCCGGCCGGCCTTCGTCGCCACATCCACCGAGGACGGTACGCCGGACATTGGCCCCAAAGGGAGTGTGTTCGTTGCTGACGCCGGCCACCTTGCGTATCTGGAGTACAGCGGCGGCGGCCATCTCGCCAACGTGCGACGCAACCCGAAGGTAGCGGTCGTCTGCTTCGATCCGGAGGCCGAACCACGGTATGTCCGTTTCTATGGAGAAGCGCAACTGCACGAGACGGGCGCACTGCGGGATGAACTCCGCGCGCGAGTAAATCCAATCGAGCTAGCTCAGGACCCTGACGACACGGCAGTGATTGTGTTGATCCGCGTCGACGAAGTGGTAGCAGGTCGAACCTCGCATCGGGCCTTACCCCGACGCGGTCACCAAACGCTGTGCAACTGAAGCGCGCCCTACTGAGGTTCGCGAAATTGTCTTCTCCGCGCAGCGGCTTCCGCGCAGCGCCTCAGTGTGAGACTTTGCCCGAACGGGCAACCCAATTCCGCCCAAAGCGGGGTAATTGGCAATTGACAGTAAATGAAAGGAACTGAAGCAATGGACACCAAACCGCAAGTGAGCCGAGCCCCCGCTCGGACGAAAGTACTGAACCCGATCGCCAGCACCCTGATGCGTCTGGGCATACGGCCCGATCCGCGCATGGCGCTGCTCACAATCCGCGGTCGCAAGACCGGCCGCGACCACACCGTCCCCGTGGGTGTATTCGACCGTGACGGTCACAAGTACGTCGTCGCCGCGTTCGGCGAGGTGAACTGGGTACTCAACCTGCGTGCCGCCGGCGAGGCGACCATCATCCAGGGCAATCACAGTGCAATGTACGCGGCCGAGCAGGTGCATGGCGAAGAGGCTGCTCTGGTCATCCGTGATTGTCTCGCGGCGTATCTGCCCAGTCCGCTGGCCGGGCCGATGTTGCGCCAACGCATTTCCGTCACCGCGGATGCGCCACTGGACGCGCTCGCAGTGGAGGCGCGACGCACTCCGGTGTTTCGTCTCACGACGATGCGCCATGCGAGATCCAACGGCTTCGGCGCAGCCCAGACAGCATGAACAGCCCGATCTGCCTCATCACGGGCGCCACTGAGGGGGTTGGCAAGGTAACGGCTCTCGAACTCGCCAAGAAGGGATTCACCATCGTCGTCGCCGCGCGAAACGCAAACAAGGCCGCGGCGCTCAAAAGGCAGATCGAGACATTGTCGGGCAATGCCAGCTGCGAGTACATCGTGGCGGACCTCGCGTCATTTCGACAGGTGCGTCAGTTGGCGGAGACGTTCCGCCGCCGCTACTCGCGCCTGGACGTCTTGATCAACAATGCCGGTATCTTCCTGCCAAAGCGGACCCAGACCGAGGACGGGTTTGAGGCGATGCTCCAGGTCAATTACCTGGCGCCTTTCCTCCTTACCAACCTCCTTCTGGCCGAGCTACGGCGGAGCGAGCAAGGCCGAATCATCAATCTGAGCTCCAGTGTCTACACAATGGGCAAGTTCGACCCGACCAACCAGCGCCTCGGCGGCGGCGCCGGACCGGTTGAAGGGCATTTCTCCGTGCTCGGTACGTACGCCGCATCAAAACTGTTCGTGCTCATGTTCACCGAGGAGTTGGCCCGGAGACTACACGACATCTCGATCACGGTGAACGCGGTGCATCCCGGAATTGTCCGAACGCGGATGATGCTGCAGGCCCCGGGGGTGCTCCGGTTGGTGTCGTATTTGTCGCTGCCGGTTTCGATCTCGCCGTTGGAGGGCGCACGGACGTCGGTGTATTTGGCCACGTCTGCGGAAGTCAAAGGCATCTCCGGCCAGTACTTTGCAAAGTCGAAGCGATCGGCGGTGAAAAACAAGTTCGACACCACGGCCAACCGGGCGCTCTTGTGGAACCTCAGTTTGAACGCGGTCGAATCACACCTGGCCACTCCGGTCCGCCGAGCAAGTTGAGCATGCGCGTCTACCACCTCGATTGTTGCACGATGTGCCCCCGTGGCCGGCGCGCTGTGAACGGTGAAGGGAGCCTCTTCGGGCGTGCCCGGTTGGTTTCGCACTGCCTGCTGATCGAGACCGATACGCACGGCCTCGTGCTGGTCGACACCGGCATCGGGACCGACGACGTACGTGACACGCGCAGACTTGGCCCCGTCTTCGGTCGTGCGATGGCAATCGACGCGACCAGGACGCACATGCCGGCGCTGCCACAGGTCGAGGCGCTTGGCTTTCGCCGAGCCGATGTGCGGCACATTGTGCTCACGCATCTCGATTTCGACCACGCCGGCGGTTTGTCAGATTTCCCGGACGCAAAGGTCCACGTGCATGCGAAAGAAAGGGACGCAGCCCTTGCGTTCCGGACGTTCAATCAGAAGCAACGCTACCGTGCGGTGCAATTCGCGCACAGCCCGGCGTGGGAGATATACGAAGCGCTCGGCGAGCCTTGGAGAGGCCTTCCATCTGTGCGGCAGCTCGCGGGACTTCCACCCGAGATCCTCGCGCTACCGATGCCCGGGCATACGTATGGTCATGCGGCAATTGCGGTGGACACAGGGCGCGGATGGCTCGTACACGCCGGCGACGCGTATTTCCACCAGAGCGTGACGGAGCGTGGCGACACCTCAGGCATGCCCTGGGCTTTGCGAGGCGTCGAGCGGCTGATCGCGGTCGACTACAACCAAGTCCGCGCGAACCACAGAACGCTAGCGGAGCTCGCGAAGCACCCCGACGTGACGATCTTTAGCGCGCACGATCCCGTCGAGTACGAGCGGCTCCGAGCCGAGAGTGGCTCATTCCGGGTGCCCCTCCGGGCTTGCGCCAGCGGCACGATCACGCGCACCTGTCGGTAAAATAGAGCGCAGCTTGTCAGGATTCGCCACAAACCGAATGCCAGCGATATGTTCCTCGACAATGTCGAGAGCGAGCACACCGCCCGCGGCGAATTCTGTTCCGAAGATGAAGCCTGGCTGGCCATTGACTGTCGCCGGACTGGCGCGCAGCGTGCCTGGCACTTTTCGCAAAACGCCGAGAATAAATGCAGCCACGTTGTGTGCGCCGACAATCGGTCTCGGCGCCGAAAACGCCGCTTTGCCACCGCCGTCGCCCCAGAACGTGACATCCTCCGCCAGCGCTGCCACGAGCTGGTTGACGTCACCGGTGGTGCAGGCCGCGATGAATTGTTTTGTCAGCCGTTGTTGCTTTTCTTGGTCTGCGTCAAAGCGGGGACGACGCGCCTGGATGTGCTGGCGCGCTCGTCGGGCGATCTGACGGCAGTTCGCCTCAGACCTGCCGACGATGCGCGCGATCTCCGAGAAATCGTAGACAAATACGTCGTGGAGCAGGAAGACCGCGCGTTCGACGGGTGTCACCTGCTCGAGCAACATCAGGAACGCCATTGAGAGTGACTCATGCAGGAGCAGGCGATCGGAGCTGTCGGGCTCCACCTCGTTGAGGACCGGTTCCGGGAGCCACGGTCCGGGGTAGGTCTCCCGACGGACCCGGGCCGAGTTCAGATGATTGATGGATTGACGTGTGACAATCGTCGAAAGGAAGGCGCGCGGCGATGCGATCTCCACGTCGCCGCGATGCTGCCATTGGAGGAACGCTTCCTGAACGATATCTTCGGCGTCCATCACGCTGCCGAGCATGCGGTATGCGATCGAAAAGAGCAGCGGCCGCAGGCTCTCGAAGACGTCGACGTCAGACATTGGCAGCCGCTCCCATCATGCCCAGGGGCAAGCCGAGGGTAACAGCAGCAGCACTGATGGTGAGGCTGCGCAGCAAGGTGGTCGAGATCATCGCTTTGGTGTCCCTTTGCTTACACGGGTGGCGAGTGCGATGCCTCCTGCCCAAAGGGGCTTCTGAGCAGGGGGCTCTCGTCTCGGTTCTGTAAGTCAAGACACGACGCCAGTGTGTGACACCTCGCAACGTGCTCAGGTCACCCCATGTCGCCGCACGTAGAATGCGCCAGACCAGGGCTGATTGGCGTTAACTCTCGTATGGAGATTCCAATGCACCAGCGTTTCTCTCGTGTGCTTGCGGTTGCTCTTGCGACCGCGACGTTGATTGCGGGTTCCGCGATGTCTGCCGCTGCACAGGGTGCGGGCGCCTGTCCATTCGCCAGTGATGCAGTCATTACTCAGGTGCTGGGGCCGAGCGCACACGCTCAGGCCCTGCCCTCGGGAGCGTTGTGCGTAATCATGGGGGTCGGTGACAGTCAAATCGTCATCACGCATGTGACCAACGCGTTTCCAGACGGCGTTGCGTCCACGCCCGATCAGCTGCTCAATTCCATGCAACCTGGCGCGGTTCAAGGTCCGCTCGGCTCCGCGCAATTCACGCCGATCGCAGGTCTCGGAGACGTTGCAACATTCCTCAGTAGCACAGACAACACAAGCGGTCGAAGCGGAGCAACCCTGGTTGTGCAAAGCGGCACGGACCTGTTTACCTTCGTGATGGTCAATCCGCCATCGAATGCCCAGGACCTGCTGGCAGGCCTGGCCCAGGCGGTCTTAGCCACGCCGTCCCAGTAGGCGATCCGCACAATGGCCTGGGAGCGTGCGAGTAGTAACCACCAGGGAAGCATCAGCTCCGCCTCCAATGTCTCCAGCGCTCTGATGTCTCGCGCGCGATAGCCTACGACACGATGCAAGATCTGATCGAACTGTTTCGCCACAACACCTGGGCCAATGCGAAAGTGTTTGACCTCGCAGCGTCCCTGGACGCAGAGTTCGTCAAGGAAGCGGCGGCTGGTACGCGGGATACTGTCCTCGGTACCCTCGCTCATCTTGCGAGCGTGGAGTATGCCTATCTCAGGATGCTCGAGGAGAACCCGCCGCAATCGATCCAGGAAGTGCAGATGTGGGCCGCTCACGATTTGACCTGGTTTCCGGAGCAGATGCGCCACCTCGGTGATCGGTTTGTCCGACTGCTCGAGTCGAGCACGCCCGAGACCGTCGAGGCCCCATTGAACGTGCCCTGGTTTACCTTTCGCCTCACCAGGCGCGAAGGCCTGCGGCAAGTTCTGACACATTCGGCGCAGCATCGTTCACAAGTCCTGTCCTGGCTGTCGGCCCGAGGCACCGACACGCCCGATTTGGATTATGTGTTGATGCTCCGAGAAGAGCGCACACCGCGCGAATAACATCTCGGCAGCCGGTCCGAAGTCGGTCGTGTCCGTGTTGGCCGGGCAAGATCCCGTGGCGCGTCTACAATCGAAGGAATCAACATGCGAGGAGATCGCGCTGTTGCGTCCACTCCAGTTCGGTATTCAGTTGTCCGCGCGCAGCCAGAGCGACCCAACGGTCACGCCATTTCCCAGTCACCGTTTGATGCTCGAGGACGGTGTCACCATTGAACGCCTCGGCTTCGACGCAGCGTGGCTGCCCGATCACTTCTATTTTCAGCAGCCGGCCGGCCTTGTCACGTTTCCGGACGTGTGGACGCTGATCACTGCCATCGCGGTAAAGACCGAGCGCATCACACTGGGAACCAACGTGATCGCCGCGACGTTCCGCCATCCAGCCGTCCTCGCGAAAATGGCGGCCGCACTTCAGGAGCTCTGCAGTGGTCGATTGATCCTCGGCATCGGCGCCGGCAACCAGGCCCACGAGCACGCCGCATTCGGGTTGGATTTCGCGCATCGCATCGGTCGCTTCAAGGAGTATCTCCCGATCCTGCACGGTCTGCTAAACGGTGAGACCGTGACCCACTCCGGGCGATATTTCACGCTGGAGTCCGCCAGCTTGCGGACCGTCGTACCGCCGGTGCCTCTGTGGATCGCCTCAGGCGGTCCGCAGATGCTCGACTTGACGGCGCGCTACGGAACCGGCTGGAACATCGCCGGTGGCAGAGCCCCCACCGCGATTAAGAGCAAATACGACCAGTTCGCCGAAGCGTGTCGGCAAGTGGGTCGTGATGTGCACGACTTCGATATCTGCAAGTTGACGTTCACTGCCGTGGCGGCGGATTCAGCCAGCGCCAAACACATGCTGGAGGAATTGGCTGCGAAAAGCAACCTCACCCCAGACGAGTTTGGCGTACGAACTCTGGTGGGTACACCCGACACAATCGCGGAGCATTTGCGCACGCTGACAGATCTGGGCATCAACCACCACATCCTGTCAATAGCGCAATCGGAGCAATGGCCGAATTACCACGACGCCCTCGCTTTCGTGCGCAAGGAGATTGTCCCTCGCGTAAGCGGCACTGCGGCGTAAGTCGAACCGGTGGTGGTACGCCTCACTAAGCGTTGACCAGGACCTTCGCAAACACGTCCCGTGTTGAAGACGGTCCCAACATTGCGCCATTCGGCAGGACCGTACCGGCCGTCGAGTTCACACTGCGATGCGCACGTGGTGAGGTTTGGGTGCACTGTGTTGACCGTCTGGACTATACTCTGACCATGCGGTCAGTCGATCGAACTGGCGCCGCGCGGCCGCGGACCTTTACCGAGACCGCGCGCCGCGCGCAGATCGTTGGCGCGGCTGTCGACGTCATCGCCGAAGTTGGCTATGCGCAAGCCTCGCTGGCGCGTATCGCGGACCAGCTCGACATCAGCAAAGGCGTCATCCTCTACCACTTCGTTGGTAAGGAAGACCTCGTGCGAGAGGTGGTTGCCCACGTGTGGTCGAAGGGCGAGGCGTTCGTGCGGCAACGCATGCAGGCGGCGCCAAGCGGCGTGGGTAAGCTGCGGGCATACATCGAGGCGTGCTTCGCCTATATGGTCGGCTACCCCAACGACGTGATCGCGATTGTCGATATTGCACGTTCCGCGCGAGACGCCGACGGGACTCGGTTATTCGACTCGGCGTTGCCGATCCAGGCAGTTACCGACGTCCAGAAGCTGCTGATTGATCTCCGGAACTCTGATCAAGGTACGACTGATTTCGATCCAGCTGTCATGGCGTTAGCCATCCGCGCCGCCATCGACGCGGTCGCCGATCGCCTGCGGCGCGAGCCCGATCTCGACGTGGACTTGTACGGTCGGGAACTGGCAACACTGTTCGAACGCGCTATTCGTGGTCCGACTAAAGGATCGCACTCCTGCCAGTAGCCACCTCTTCCGGTGTAGTTTTTCTTTACTACAGCGTGTGGCATTCGCAGAGTTCGCTCGAGCGCCATACGCCGTGCGAGACCAAACCATGAAACCTTTGCTTGATGTACCTCTTTTGCAGCGCGAACTACCGACAACTGGCTCCGAGGTCGCTGCGCGCGGTGCCGCACGGCTCGCGTATATCGATGTGCTGAGAGTCGCATTGATTGTGCTGGTCGTGGCACACCATGCGGGGCAGGCGTACGGACCGGGCGCAGGTGGGCAAGCCGGCGGAGTGTGGCCGATCTCCGACCCAGCCAAGGCTGCCATTTTCAGCAGTTTCTTTTCAGTCAACGCCGCGTTCTTCATGGGCCTGTTTTTTCTTCTGTCAGCGCTGTTCGTTCCCACTTCGTTCGATCGAAAAGGCGCCATCCCATTTCTGAGAGACCGGTTGTTCCGACTCGGCGTGCCACTGGCTGTCGTTCTCCTGGTGGGCGAGTCGGCCGAGCTCGCGCGCTCCGTACTCGCCACCGATGCGCGCGACACATTCGTGTCGCACATGCTGGACTATCTGTCGCTATTTGCACTTGGGGGTGGCTATCCGGGCCATTTGTGGTTTGTGGAGCATTTGCTGGTGTACGCGCTGCTGTACACCGCGTGGCGGGCACTGACGGCACATTGGTCTCCACGCCGCCTTCCCATTCCAAACAATGCCGCGATCCTCGGCTATGTGCTCCTGCTGGCACTGGTCACGTTCGTGGTGCGCATCGAGTACCCGATCAATCGATGGGTGTACCTGTTGGGATTCGTCTATTCGGAGGTTGGTCACCTGCCTCAGTACGCGAGTCTGTTTGTCATCGGCTTGGTGGCCGCCCGCGGTCAGTGGCTTCAGCGGCTGCCGACCCGCCGCGGATTGCTCTGGCTTGGAATTGGCGTCCTCGTCGCCACGGGGCGCTATCTGCTGCCGATCGGCACGCCGGGCGGAGCCAACCTCGGTTCGGTGATCTGGAGTCTGGCTGAAGCGTTCATCGCGACCGGGCTCTGCCTGGGCCTGATCGTGCTGTTTCGTGAGTATGTCGCGAAACCCGGCCGGTTGTTGCTGCGGATGGCGCCGAACACATACGGCGTGTACGTCGTGCACCTCTTCGTCGTGCTCGCGGCACAGCTCGTACTCCTGCCATTGGCCGCACCTGCTTTAGTCAAATTCGCGGTCGTGACGGTTGTCGCGGTGGTACTCAGCTTTGCAGCCACCGCGCTACTGCGCCTGTCGCCTGCTGTTCGGGTGGTGTTGTAATGCGCGGCACGATAGCTCTCACACCCGCTTTTTGTGACGCGGCTTTGGTGTCGCTCCACCGGTGAGCGGCTCTGGAGCCGACCGCAATTGTGAGACATGCACCGGCAGACGCAACGCCGCCAGATCCTGACGCAGACGACCGGCCCGCGAACCTTGCGACGCCGGCATGGAGGGCAGAGTGAACGTTGCGATTGCGGTCGGAGACCGGATGAGGGCGCACTCGTCCTTCGGCGGGATATTGAAGTTCACACGGAACATGTTGTCCGGGTCGTATTCGTGCTGCAATTGCTGCAGCCGTCTGAAGGCCGCCCCACCGTAACTTCGACGGACCGCATCAATCGACGTATCTTCGACTCCGTTGAAGTTTGGATACGTCATTCCGGTGCTCCACGGTTGCATGGCCGCCAACACCGCGTCCCGCTGGCGCCGGTTCTCAGGTTGTCCATCGCTGATCGCCAGGA
>JAFAZN010000162.1 GCA_019239775.1 Chloroflexota bacterium | reverse complement strand
ACCAACACCGATCCCCTCGCCACACTGAATCCATCTATCGTCGGTCAAGCAGAAAAAGCGCATACGGCGATACTTCACAAAGTGCTGACCGGCACAACTCTGGACGAGCAGCAATGGATCACACTCCAGCTGGCCATTGGCTCGGGTGAGCGTGTCGAGCGCGCCAGTTTCGTCAACCAGGTCGCTCAGGCGGCAAAGTATCCACCCGCTACGGTGGAGGCCGCGATTGCCGCGCTGAGCGAAGCGGAGTTGCTGGAACCGTCGCCTGCTGACGCGCACTACTTGGCCGCAACGCCGAAAGGACGCGAGCTCGTGTCCACGCTACGCGCCAGGGTCGCACAATTCATCACCGGAGCTTACGGTTCGGTATCCAGCGATGACCTGGCGACCACCGCGCGAGTGCTACGCACGATCACCGCAAAGCTGTCCGAAGATCTGGCTCGTCTGTGAACCTGCACCGCCAGCTCGCGGCACCGCAGAAGGTCGGTGATTAGCGCGCTGCAGCGCGTTCCGGTGATCGGCCCAGGATCCGTGCAATTGCGCCCTCCAGCTGGGCCTGAGCAGGAGCCGCCGCAGATCCGAGCTCGGTCGCGCGCCAGGCCACGAAGCCATCGGGCCGGACAAGTATGGCTCCATCCGCCGAGATCCCCAGTTTCGCCGACCAATCGTCGCTCACCGGGACGAGCTCGCACTCCGACCCGATCTGGTGAACGCTCAGCTTGAGTCCGAAAGCGCCTGACGATCGTAATCCTGCTTCGGACCACTGCATTCCCCCGCTTCCAGTGAGCAACACAAAAGCGCCATCAAGGAGGTCCAACGTCGAGATGTGTTGGCCTGCGCGCTCGAGCCAGACATGCGGCACACGCGTGCCAGGCTGGCCGGTCAGTTCCTCGCGATCAAGCAACGCAATTTGATCCGGATCCGTTTCAGTGCGGTCAGCAGGTTCCGAGACGATCGCATTTGAGCGGTACCGATAGCCGATGATTGGGAAGAACTCGGATGCCTTTTGCTTCTCCGGGATTTTGTCCAGCAATGTGGCAGCCGGTCCGGTGAGCGAATGCACCGAGGCAAACCACGCTACCGGATGGCGCTCGACTGAATATGTTGACAGCAGCCCGCTGGAGGCATGTCCCTGCAGCACGGCTGCCAGTTTCCACCCCAGATTTTGCGCGCTTTGAATCGCGGTATTGACACCAAGTCCTTCCTTAGGCGGCATGGTGTGCGCCGCGTCGCCAACAAGGAAGACACGACCCTGATGGAATCGCTCGGCTACTGATTGCGACGGTTGCCACGGCGCAATCTCCGCGATTTCGACTCCAATATCCGGTCGACCGATTGCGCTCTCCATCAACTGCCTGGCGCGCTCGAAGGTGAAGGCCTCGGCATTTTCGTCTTGTGATGGGTAATCGGTGACCATGAACATCCCCAGGTCCGCTCGGCAATAATGAAGATGCCGCGCACATCCGGGTTGTCAATGAGAAATGCGTCGGATTCGTAACCGCGGACGAGTTGATTCCAGGCAGCCCGAGCGTAGATGAATACGTAGTGCTCGTCGAGAATGCCCTGGCCGTGCGTCGGAATAGCCAGCGTCTCACGCACTCGGCTGTGCGCACCGTCGGCACCCACCAGATAGTCCGCGTCTACGACATAGGATTGTCCAGTCGCACGGTCGATGACGGTGGCAGTTACGCACTGCTCATCCTGCGTGAACGGGCCGAGTTCCGTGTTATAGCGCACATCGACGCCGCGTGCTCGCGCGGCGTCGAGCAGTACAGGCTCGGTTCGACTCTGCGGACAGTACCGCAACAACGGCTCCGGACTGAACGGCGTTGCGTCCAACAGTGAAGCCGGGTCCAGCAACTCTTTCTGGTCGGTTGATGCTAGCCGCTCCCGCCCGAAGAGGCGAGAAACCGGCTCACTTGCTGCGTGAATCTCAGATGTCAGGCCAAGTCCACGGAATACCTCCAGCGTGCGGAAATTGAGGTTCCGTGCGCGCGGATGCCAGGAGACGTCTGAGCGGCGCTCAATCAACATTGAGCTAACGCCTTGCTGCTGGAGCAACAGTGAAAGCGACAAACCGGCTCCGCCGGCGCCCACAATCAAAACAGGTACATGTTCGTGAGCAGTCATGAATCAACTCCATTCGAAGATGTGTACGTTTGCGGCTGGAGCCGTTTATTGCGCGTTGGGTGGAGCGAGCGCATTTCGTATCGCCGCGACGGTCTGGTCCGACAGCGCCGCGACACTTGCTCGATCCAGTTCCTCCCAGTGCGCCATCATCCACCGATCACTAGCCTTGTCCAACCCGAAGAGCCAGGCGCATAGGAGTTCGTTGGGCAGATCGGTGCGGACTACATGCAACTGTTGCCCGCGTTGTACGAGCCGCCGGACCAGACCTGTCACGTGCTCCGCTTCGGGAGGCCTAAGTTCACGCTCGAGTAGGACAGGTGAATCTTGGCCGGTCACACTTAGCACCCAGAAGAACCATGGGTGCTCGAACGAGCGCATGAGCGGCTCACGGCGCAACGTGGCAAGCGTTGGCCAGAAGGTCTCGGCGGTGAGCTGCTCCACGTCGGCGCCGAGGTCGGCGACCTTCAGGCGCTCGAGAGCGTACTGAACCACGGCTGCGAAGAGGTCCGCCTTGTTTTCAAAGAAATAGTAGGCGCTGCTTTTGCCAATGTTTGCGTCTGCAAGGATGCGATTGAGCGACGCCTGCTCGAAGCCGTAGGTTGCGAACTCACGCGCGGCGACCTCGAAGAGGCGTTGGCGTTTGTCAGATGCGAGCTTCTGCAGGCGGGCTATGGGCACGGGATTTGTTGAACTGCCGATTAGTCGTGTACCAAGTGGATGAACCTACTAGTTGTACTGAACGGTACACAATACAGAACTGTGCCGTCAAGCCGATCAAAGCGAGGATGCTGTGCTTCACTGCGGGCGCACGCCACCGAGAACGCCCGTATCGCCAGCCCGGCTACTCAGGTCGATACTGGCCCATCCATGCGCGCCGCCTCGCGGAAGCCCTCTAGTGCGCCACCTGTCTGGACATCGAAGTCGGCGGTTACGTCGATGGAAATGCATGAAGGTGTCAATTGGAACTCGCAGTGGTGGACCTCACCCTGCGGGACAGTCCGCAAAAAGGCTAGGCTCGCGCCATTCGAAAAAGGCATGCTGCCGCCTGCGCGGGGTAGCCGACGAGCCGCGAGCCAAGGGCGCTTGAAGCCGCCCGGGACGCGCGTCATACAGTAACGGCGAGCGTCGTCGCCCGCGTGCCAAAGGGGTTGGCAACGTCCGTGTACGGATTGAACAGTCTTCTACCGACCGGTCAGGTGGCTGGAGTGCAACGGAACACATCCGGCGATGTCGTCGATGGGCTC
>JAFAZN010000112.1 GCA_019239775.1 Chloroflexota bacterium | reverse complement strand
CGCCAGATCATCTTTGCCCGGCACGTGCACACAGTTGGGAAAATAGCTGGCGCCGCCAAAGCCGCAGAACAGGTAGTCGATTCTGGGAAAACGGCCACGCAGGACGCGGCAGTACTCATGGATCAACTCGCGGCGGGACGAATGCAGGGCATCGTTGAGATTGAGGAGCACGTCGCCGCCTGGTTGCTCGACCGCGAGCAGGCTGTCGTCAATGTGGGTGAGCAACGTGAGGCGCAGACTGTCACCCTGGCGAGAGGGTGCCAGCCGCGACGCGTTGACAGCGCGTGACGAGTCGATGGCGCTCGCACTGAAGCGAGACTTACGTAAAGTCCATGGAGTGCCGCTTGCAAGTTCCTTAATGCGTTTGAAGCCGATGCGCGCGAGGTAGTCGCGCATCTGCGTGTCGTGGCGTAGGGGGATGATCGCCAGAGCGCCCGGCGCGTGTTGCAACAGCGCTCGGAGCGTGGGCGCGTGGAGGTGATCCTCGTGGCTGTGCGAGATGTACACCGCGTCGAGGCGGCTAAGGTCGTAGCGCTCGGGTACGGGGATCGGATACGGGTACCACTGGTCGCGGTATGCAGGGCCGACCCACCACGGGTCGCTGAGCAGCGCCAAGTCGCCATGCCGCACCAGCAGCGAGGCGTGGCCGATGAAGTCGACGCGCACGCATCACACCGCGGATGTGCTGGCGTGGGACACCGAAGAGCTGTCGGCGAACTCGCGCAGCCACAGTTCCAGCATCAGCAGGCCCCAGATGTGGCTGGTGTGATCTGCTCGATGGCTCAGGTGCTCGTCCACCAGCGCGCGCACAGCCGACGGCTTGAAGTAGCCGCGTTGAGTCGCACGAGTCGAAAGCAGCGTGTCTTCGAGCAGTGGGCGCAGGTCAGTGCGCAGCCACTCGCCAACTGGGACGCCAAAGCCCATTTTCGAGCGCGTCAGAATCTCGGGCGGCAGGCGGTCGCGCATCAATTGACGCAAGAGCCACTTGGAGGTGCGGCCGCGCAGCTTATAGCTGGACGGCAGGGCGGCGCAGAACTCGACGAGGCGGTGGTCCAGCAAGGGCGAGCGGGCTTCCAGCGAGTTCGCCATGCTGGCGATGTCCACCTTCACCAGCAGATCGTGCGGCAGGTACATGAGCGTATCGGCGCGCACGACAGCATCCACGGCATCGAGATGAGGCTCAGGCGCGAGCGCTTCTCTCAGCCAGCGACCAGAATCGTTGCCCGCCAGCGCGGCGGCGAACTCGTCTGTATACAGAGACGACTTCAAACCGGGCGTGAATGCGCCTACCCACTGCAGGTATCGATCGAACACCGGGAGATGAGCCGCTGCCATGAAGCGCTTCGCTCGACGCAGGAACGCGCGGCGTTGGCGCGGCTCGGGCAGCAGTGGAATCAGCGGCCGAATCAAGCCGTGGCGGACGAAGCGCGGGATCGTGTCGTAGCGAGCTGCCACGCGCGCAGCCCAGTGGCGCTCATAGCCAGCCAGCAGCTCGTCGCCGCCGTCCCCGTTCAGAGCCACGGTCACGTGCTCGCGCGTGAGCTTCGAGACGTAGTACTGCGGGATGGCCGACGAGTCGCCGTAGGGCTCGCCATAATGCTTCACGAGCTTCGGCAACACATCCAGCGCGCGCGGCTCGACGACCAATTCGTGATGATCGGTGCCGAAGCGCTCGGCGACCAGTCGCGCGTAGCGCAGCTCATCGAAGTCGCGTTCGCCGAAGCCGATGGAAAACGTCTTCACCGGCGTCGAGCTCAGCGCGGCCATCTCTGCAACGACAGTGCTCGAATCCATGCCGCCGCTGAGAAAGGCGCCCAGCGGAACGTCCGCGATCAGCCGTCGCCGCACTGCATCGCGCAGCAAGTCGCCAAACTGTTCGAGCGCTTCCTGTTCGGTCAGCGCCAGCTTGTTGCCCCAACGCACCTGCCAGTAGGGCTCGACGCGCAGCTGGCCCGATTGCCACACCAGCCGATGGCCCGGCGGCAACTTACGGATGTGCCGGTACGCCGAGGCAGGTGCGGGTACGTAGAGGTACGTGAGGTAATCGTCGATTGCGGCCAGGTCGATCTCACGCGGCACGCTCGGGTGCGCCAGCAACGCCTGCATCTCCGAGGCGAACGCCAGGCCGCCGTGCGCCGGATCCGCGTAATACACGAGCGGCTTCTTGCCGAGTCGATCGCGAGCCAGCAGCAGCAGGTTGCGGCGACTGTCCCAGAGCGCCAGTGCAAACATGCCCCACAGCCGCTCGACGCAATCCTCGCCGTACTCCTCGTACGCATGGACGATGACTTCCGTGTCGGATTGGGTGGCGAATTGGTGGCCGCGCTGCTCGAGCTCCAGCCGCAGCTCGCGGAAGTTGTAAATCTCGCCGTTGTAGACGACGCAAATGCTGCGATCCTCATTGAAGATCGGCTGATCGCCGCTGTTCAGGTCGATGATGGCCAGGCGGCGCATGGCCAGGCCAACCTGATCGGCCCAGAACGTGCCATCCCCATCTGGGCCGCGATGGCACAGAGCGGCATTCATTTGTTGCAGGGTTGCGGGGTCGGTGCGCAGGCTGCCTGCGACACCGGTTATGCCGCACATGGGTGATGCGCCATCGGGCCGTAGGATAGGTGAGAGGAACCAACGTATGCAGACGACGAACCGTCGCCGCAGAGATGTCGCGCGGCTCAGGCGACCAGCAGTCGGACTTGCAAGCGCACTGGTCGCAGAGGTTCTGGCTCTCACGCTCCTGGTCGCGAGTTCGGGTGGCGCCAGTGCGGCCGACGATGACTGGCCGACCTACCACCACTCGGCCGATCGTGCGGGCGTGGCCGCGGCGGGTAGCAGCTTCAGCGATGTCCAATCGACCTGGACCACCGGTGGGCTGGACGGCAGCGTCTATGCTGAACCGCTGTACGTCGGCAGCCACGTGCTGGTCGCGACGGAAAACAACACCGTCTATTCCATTGACGCCTCCAGCGGACAGCCCATCTGGCAGACACATCTCGCCGATCCAGTCCCAGCCGGGACGCTCCCATGCGGGAACATCCGCCCAACGGTTGGCATCACCGGGACGCCGGTCGTCGATCCCAACGCGGGCGTGCTCTACGCGGCGGCCATGGTTCAGCCGGCGCACTATGAGCTGTACGCGGTGGACCTCGGATCCGGCTCGGTGACCTGGCACCGGCCGCTGGACCAGGTCACCGAGGTGGCGTCCGAAGGCCAGCGCGGTGCGCTCGCGCTTGAGCAGGGGCAGGTGTATGTCCCGTTTGGCGGCCGCCTGGGTGACTGTGGCGGCTACCACGGCCAGGTCATCGCTGCCTCGGCGACCGATCCGAGCGCGGCCGACTTCGCCTACACCACGCCTGCACGCCGCGCTGGCATGTGGGCGCCCGGCGGTGTGGGGACCGGGCCGGACGGCACCCTGTACGTCGCTACTGGAAACGGCGACGCCAACGGCCCCGAGGGACGAACCGAAGCCGTGCTCGCACTCTCGCCTTCATTAGAAGAAGCGGATTCCTGGCAGCCGAGTGATTGGCAGGCGCTCGATCGATCTGACACGGACGTGGGCTCCGTGCCGCCTGCGCTTTTGCTCGACCAGGGGTTGATTTTCCAGACCGGCAAGAACGGCAAGGGCTATCTGTTGAAGATTGGTGGACTTGGGAGCGTGGGCGGCGAGGCGTACTCGGGCACCGTGCCAGCCGGTTGCGGCGGCGTCTTTGGCGCGACCGCCTATGCATCGCCGCTGGTCTATATTCCGTGCGGCGGCAAGATCGTCGCGCTGCGTGTGAGCAATAACCCACCTTCGTTCTCGCTGGCCTGGCAAGGACCGGGCGAAGGTGGCGGCACGGTTGGCGCACCAATCGTGGTCGCTGGCGCGGTATGGGACGTTGACCCGAGCGGCCGGTTGTTAGCGCTGGATGCAGGCAATGGTCAGCAGCGCTGGGCCGGTGACTTGCCTGGGCAGGCGGCCAAGTTCGCGGGGCTCGCGTATGGGGGTGGGCAGGTGTATGTCGCCACGCCCGAGGGTGTCGCGGCCTTCCAGTTGGTTGGCCTCACGTCTGGGGGCTAAGCAAGTCTTTACTCGTGGAAAGAGCGCTCTAAGGGCTCAAAAGCTGTAACCCAGAGACGCTTTGTTCTGCTGAGAGTCAGAAGGCTCTTGCGTAGAATGCGGCGTGGCCCAGGCGGAGGTGCCCGAGCAGACGCTGCCGATGGCCGCGGCCCGACGGATTCGGGTTTTGCAGGTCATCACCTCGCTCGAGCGGGGTGGCGCTGAAAATCACCTGCTCGCGCTGCTGACCCACGCCGATCGCGACGGCTTCGAGTTCGAAGCTGCCGTCTTACGCGGCGAAGGCGAGCTGGTCTCTACCTTTCGGGACGCGGGCATACCCGTGCACCTGCTGAAGGCGCGAAATCGACTCGACCCGCTCGCGCTGAGTCGACTGGTGGCGCTGCTGCGACGCGGCAAGTACGACATCGTCCACTCCCACCTGTTCCGCGCGGATATCTTCGCCGGTCTGGCGGTCGCCCAGATGGGAGAGCACGCTCCGCTGCTCGTCTCCACTCGCCACAACGACGACCGCTTCTTCCTTAATCCATTTGTCGGAATCGCGCACTACATGGTTTCGGCACGGCAGGACCTGATCATCGCGATTTCCGATCACATCGCGCGGTTCACCGTTTCGCGCGGGGTGCGCGATCCGGCTCGCGTACGGCGCGTCTATCACGGCATCGAGCCCACCGTCACGGCCGCGCTCGAGCGCGACGGACAGCGGATTCGTGCCGACCTGGGCATCGATCCATCGGAATTCGTGGTCGGCAACGTCGGCCGGTTGGCCTTGCAGAAAGGGCAGCGGCACCTGATCGGGGCGATGCCGCTGCTGTTGGAGCGCGTGCCGCGTGCGCACGCCGTCATTGCGGGCAGCGGCGACCTGGAGGACTACCTGCGTGACCTCGCACTGGAAGTTGGGGTGGCAGATCGGGTGCACGTGCTGGGACCGCGGCGCGACGTGCCCGCGTTGATGCACGCCATGGACGTGTTTGCCATGCCCAGCATCTGGGAGGGATTCGGGCTGGTGCTGCTGGAGGCGATGGCGGCCGGGCGTCCAATCGTGGCCTCGCGCGTGGCGACCATTCCAGAGGTGGTGTTGGACGGAGAGACCGGCGTGCTCGTACCGGCCGGCGACCCTGTCGCGCTGGCCGACGCGTTGGCTGGACTCGCGATGGATTCGGCCCGCGCCCGAGCGTACGGAGATGCCGGGCGCGAGCGACTGCGGACGCAGTTCTCGATCGAAAAGATGGTTGGTGATACGGAACTGCTGTATCGCGAGCTGCTCGAAGAGCGCGAGAGCTAAGCGAAGACCTCGAGCAAATAGGCCGCGTGCGACGGCTTGTGCTCTATCACGAGCCGCTCGATCATCTCGCTGGAAAATCAACAGAAACGTCCGAGAAAATCGCCGTCCTGGAAAATCGCCGTCCTGGAAGATCACCGGCAGGAACTCCGGGTAACTGCTGGCCGGATCAACTGGCAATGTGACCGAGTGGAGCGACCGCGGCAGTGGAGTGGGCACGTAGACCGCTGGTGGACGTTATCGAAGGTCTCCACGACTCCGCCCATCTTGATCTTCACGGTTTGGCGCTTGGGAGCTGGACCTGGGGCCGGGGCGTCCACTTTGCCATTGGCGCGACCGGCTGTGGCAACGCGCGTGACGTAGCAGCTGCGAAGCGCATGAGACCATGCAGAAGCCCAGCAGAGTGGCGCTTGTGCGGACAAGTTAACGTTCGCGGATTCTGCTGCCGATGGTTGGCTCAACAATCTCACTCCCAACGCGGCGCATCTTGGAGGAGGTGAGCCGCGGGATCGGAATCTCCCGTGCGTCTCGTTGCGAACCTGAAGATCCGTACCAAGCTGCTGTTGCTGCTTCTTGTCCCGACCCTGGGACTGCTCGGCTTTGCCGCCGACCAGGCTTGGGCGCGCTACTCGACTGTGCAGCAGATGGCGCGCGTGCAACAGCTCGCGGACCTCAATGTGCGCATCAGCGCGACCGTTCACGAGTTGCAGCGTGAGCGTGGCCGCACCAGCCTGTTCTTTGGCGCGAAGGGTGCGAAGTTCGGAACGGAGCTCGCGGACCAGCGCAAAACGACGGACGCGGCGGTGCTCGAGTTGACCGGCTTCATCCAATCCACGAGCACGCCCGAGCTGGCGAACGCGCTCCAGGACGTGCAGAAGGACCTCCAGGGACTTGGCGCGCACCGCGCACAGGTTGATCAGTTGGCAATTGCACCGGCTGACGCGACGGGGCGCTACACCACGCTGATCGGCAAACTGCTCGACATCAGCTGGCAGGCAGCCAGCGCCAGCGGCCAGGTCGACGTCACACGGCTGGCCAACGCCAACCTCGCACTGTCCACCGCAAAGGAAGCGCTGGGGCAACTGCGGGCCGCGGGCAGCGGTCAGATCACGCAGGGTCATTTCGATCCGGCGCCGTTCCAGCAGTTTGTCTCGCTCAGGTCCGCGTATGCGACCTCGATCGCCACGTTCCTTCGTTTCGCCCGGCCAGACCAGGCCGCAGTGTTCAATGCCACGCTGCGCGGACCGGCAATTGATGCCACGGCGCAGATGGAAAAAGCCGTGTTGGACAAAGGCCCGTCGGCCGAGCTCGACGGGCTCGATGCCAGCTCGTGGTTCGAGCAGATGACCACGCGGATCGACCTTATGCGTACCGTCGAGTCGCAGCTGGCAATTGACGTTCGCGACGAGGCGGGTCGGCTGGCGACGGAGGCGCGCACCGCATTATTCGTGGCGCTTGCCGTCGCCGCTATAGCACTTGCGTTCACGGTGGTGGGCAGCGCACTGGTCATTTCGAGCATCGTCGGACCGCTCGCGCGACTCGGTCGGGCTGCGGCAGGGATCGCGGAGGGCGATTTCGATCAGCGGGTTGACGAACAAGGCCGCCGAGATGAACTGGGCGAGCTGGCCGATGCGTTCACGCGGATGATCGCGGCGCTGCGGGAAACCGCGTCGGTCGCCAGCGCGGTGGCCGAAGGCGATCTCACACGGGATGTCCAACCGCGCTCCGAGCGCGATGTGCTGGGGCACGCCCTGCGGGACATGCTTGCCAATCTGCGCGAGCTGGTCGGAGAGGTCCAGCACGTGGCCGACGACGTCGCGGATGCGGCCGGCCAGCTTGGGCTGGGAGCGAACCAGGCTGGCGCGGCCATCCAACAGGTCGCCATCGCGGCGCAGAGTGTGGCCGCCGGCGCGCAGGAGACCAGTGGCTCGGCGCAGCAGACGCACTCGGCGATGCTGCAACTTGGCGCCGCGATTGACGGCATCGTACGCGGTTCCGCCGAGCAGGCGGACCAGGTGCACAGCGCAGGCGCGGTAGCCGTGCGGCTCGCCAGCGACGTCGAGGCTGTCGCCGTGAACGCGGAAGAGGTAGCCGAAAGAAGTTTGCAGGCGAAGACCTCAGCTGAACACGGTGCCCTCTCTGTGCGCGAAACCAGCGCGGCCATGGTCGAGATCAAGGCAGTGGTGGGCCAGGCGGCATCGCGGGTTGAGCAGCTGGGCGCCCTCGGCGACCGGATCGGTGTTGTGGTTTCGACCATTGACGACATCGCTGCCCAGACGAACTTGTTGGCTTTGAATGCCGCGATCGAGGCGGCACGCGCCGGTGAACACGGGCGTGGGTTTGCCGTGGTTGCGGATGAGGTCCGCAAGCTGGCCGAGCGGTCGGCGCGCGAGACCCAGCAAATTGCCGACCTGATCGGTCAGGTGCAGTCCGGGACGCGTGAGGCCGTGACCGCCATGGCCGATGGCGCGGCCAAGGTGTCGCAGGGCAGCGAGAAGGCTTCGCAGGCTGGCTTGGCCCTGGACGCCATTCTTGCGGCTGTCGGCGAGACGGTCGCCCAGGTGACTTCGATCACGGCCAGCGTGCAGGCGATTGCGTCTGCAAGCCGTTTGGTGACTGATGGGATGGACGCGATCGGGGCCGTGGTGGCTCAGAGCGCCGAGGCGTCGCAGGCCATGCGGTCGCGGAGTCACGAGGTGACCTCTGCGGTCACGTCCATCGCGGCGGTGTCCGAGGAGCAGAGCGCGGCGACCGAACAGGTCTCGGCCTCCGCCGAGGAAATGAGCGCGCAGGTGGAGGAGATGAGCGCGCAAGCCGAGGAGCTTGCGGCCAATGCGCAGGAGCTGCGCACGCTGATCGCTCGCTTCACCATGGACGCGGCTCCTGGCGCTGGCATCGTGGAGCTGCGCAAGGCTGCCTGAGGACCAACCCGCGGACCGCGGCGGCAATGGCGCTGACCGCGGCGCGGGTTTCTCGGCGGGCCTCAGTCGGGCACTGCGGTGTGGGGCCGGATGAGAGTTGTCTCGCCTTCGGCAGAATTGCTCTGCGCGGCACGAGGGACGGAGACGCGGACGATGATCACCGAGACGTTGTCGGGTGGGGAAGAAGCGGCGTAGAAGGCATCACGTGTGGTCTGCACCGCAAGGACGCTGGCAACATCGCCGCCTCACCCACGAACCATTCGACGTCGTGGTGCTCTCAGATGTGGTCAACGACCTGTGGGATGTCGAGCGTCGGCGGTGGGTGCCTTCTCGAACGCGGAACGCGAAGCGGGCCTCGACGTCCGTGACGTATTCGGCGCCGGACTCTCGTAGACGGACCATCCCAACGGAAACGACTTTCTGTTTGAAATGGACCCGCGTGGACGCGACCACTGATCTGGATCGCCTCGGTAGTGTCAAGAGCCGAAACTTAACTACCGTGCTGGTTGGGGTACGACGGCGGCGGGCGGAAGCAGGTCGAACTCCTTGGCCAGATCACCCGCAAGCACAACGGTTACGCTGCCTGGCGCGGCGAACTCCGCGCCGTCCACCCACTCCTGGAACGCGGCGCGCTGCGTGCGCAGGACGTAGACCTCTCCGCCGGACTGACTCATGTTCTCCGCCCGAGACGTGGGCAAGCCCCACAGCTGGAGCGGGTCGCCGCCACCAGGCGCATTGCAGTATGCCGCCTTGATCGCAGCGCGTTCATCGAGCCAGGCGAGACGGTTGGCGGCAATCGTCTCATATGGCAGGCCGGCCTCGTCGACATCGACTGGTGGCGGAATTTGCTCGGTTGAAAGCAGGTCGTCGTCGCGTCCCTCGTCGTGCATGAGGTCCAGGACGTTGGCAAATTCCACCTCTCCGGTGATCGGCGACCACTGCAGCACCGCGCGCTGGGTTGCCTGCGAGAGTTGCCCGTGCCACATGAACCGCTGACTCGCCGGAAACCCGAGCACTTGCCAGCCACCGAGGCGATTGAACTCGGACCACATCTGAGCCTGGCTATCGTCCGTGATGCTGAAGCCGGTCGTCGTACGGTCGCCGGATTCGGTGAAGAACCAGCCGCTGGGAATCGGCCAGTCCAGATTTCCAAGGGAAACGACTGGCGGCGGTTGGGTGGCGCGGGTTGGACCGCAGCCGTCGGATGTTTGGGCGTGCGCGGTGTCTGGGACCACAAGGATGGCAAGTGCCAGAACAACTGCCACGGCGTGGCCAGCAACGGGACGCAGCCACGTGACGCGTTGGCGGAGGGCCGAGAAGCTGGCCTCGGTGCGGAGGACGTAGAGCGCGAGCCAGCCAAGCACGAGGTACCGCGCCAGGATCGCGGCCCAATCCAGCCAGACAGCGGCGCCTCCATAAAAGGTCGCCCACGGAAGAAGCAGCGGATAGTCCGCAAACGTGACGGCCTGCAGAAGCAGAGCCGCACCTGCGCCCGTGAAGGGATCGTCGAAACTCAGCAAGATCAGCGGAATCAGGTACAGCTCGTATTGCGGGCTCCAGCCGATCGCGAAGAAGAAAAAGCTGCAGAACGCATAGAGGCACCAGCGCATCAAAGATCGATTGGCAAGGGTGCCCTTTCTTCTGGCAGCGAAGATCAGAAGCAGAGCGATGACCGTGCCGAGCGCGCTCACGTTGTTTTCCCACCGCGGTGGCCCCGGTGGCACTGGCGTCTGCAGCACGCCAATTTTGGGTGTGATGCCGGTGAACACCCAACCGTACGACGTTCCGGCGGAAGCATCTTCGAAGTACGGCTGGCTGAAGTCGTGGGCTGCTCCCATGGACCAGTCCACATACGCGTACCAGCTCTCCCAGGGCGGCCTACTCGACTGCCAGTTCAGCGGACTCGCGAACATCGCCGGGTTGAGGACGAAGAACGGCCCGAGGACCAGCAATGCGATTCCGGCGGCCACGGCGCAAATTCGCGTTCCGGATCGTCGTGGCAGTAGAAGAACGAAAACGGGTAGGAGCAACGCGGGGAACAGCTTGAGAACTGCGCCGAATCCAACGGCAAGTCCAGCGCGGGTGTAACTCCCGCGCTGCACCGCGACGAGTGCAGCGATCGAGAGCGCAACCGGCAGCGGGTCGGTGACGTACGCCGAGGCCACTCCGTAGTACACGACTCCAAATGAAACAATCAGAGCCAGAGTGGCGATGGTGGCGGTAGCCCTGCCCAACGCGCGCCCGGCGGCCCCCGTCAGCCAGACCAGCAGGACCGACGGCGCAACCAGGAACACCAGGACGAATCCGAGTCGGAAGAAGGTGTACGAACTCCAAACATCGGAGTTCGACAGGCTTCCCAGGGCACTTCCGACCAGCTGCGTGCCAGCAATAAGCAATTCACTGCCCTGTGGATAGGGTGTCCACACGTTCCACGGAGCCAGGCTCAGGCCAAGTCTGGTCGCCTGTGTGAGCCATTCGAGGTAGCCGAACCTGTCGCGTGCAAACGCGTCCAGCACGAGCTGGCTGTAGACAAGCCAGGTCAGGGCGAAAACACCGAAGACGGTGACGATGAAGCCGGTCGGAACAAAGATGTCCGCCTCGGGCAGAACGGGGCGCCTGGCGCGGCGATCAAGCAGACAGACGGCGGCCATCGTGAGAGCCAACACGAACGCGAACTCGAATCGACCAACCGTGTCATCCGCAGCAGCGCGGATTTCAGTCGGTCTCGCCAACGAGGCAACAACAAACGCGATCGCGAACGTCGCGGCCACCAACACAACGCCAGTGAGAATCCCGCGGCCATGCTGGGTGTGTGGTGGCGCGCCCTGGCCGGTTGACGGGTGAACGGCGATCGCCATTCAGCGGCCTGACTGACTCGGGTCTACGTGCGGATCTTCGAGCGATCGATTGAACTCGTCATTTGCGATGCTTGCGATCCTCAAGGCGCGATCCAGGTTTGAACCTGCCGGTGGTCCGGCCTCACTCGATCCACCGGGACCAGGCGAGGCGACGGGCACCACTTGTTCGGCCGGCTGGGGTGGCGCGGGCTGATCGGCGGGTGGCGCCCGCGAGGAACAGCCGATGCCGAACAGGTTGTTGCAGGCTGGCGCTCGCGGCGGCGCACGCGCGGGTGCGGGCGCACGTGGGGGTGCGATGCGCGGAGCAGGCGCAGGTGGCACCAGCGGCTGGTCGTCCGACGCGTCATTGGGCGGCGGCGTCGCGTCTGGACGCGCACCGATCTGCACGCTCAACACTTCGGGCGGCGGGGGTGCGGGCGTGGCCGTTGGTGCAGCGGGTGGACCGACCAGGAGAAAACCGCCCAGGGACAGTTGCGGGCGTATATCGGGCGTGGGCGTTGGTTCACCCGGCGCTTGTGTCGGCGCGGGCGGCGGTGCCGGTCGCACGGTGCCGGTCGCAAAAGCGGTGCTGACCAGGAGAAAAACGGCGAAGGCTGCCAGGCTCGAAGCCCACAAGCGGGGGCTATAGATGAAGCGCTGGAAAGCACTGTCGCGCGCGGGTTCTACGGTGCGCTCCGCGATGTCTACAGAGAACAGTGCGATCAGGTCTGGCGAGCCCGCCGAAAACGCGTACGTGGCGCCAGATTCGTCGCGCGCGAGTGCAGCGAAACGGGCCTGCTCTTCAATCGGCATTGATGCGACATATGCAGCGTTGAGGCGCTCAGGCAGTGCGGCCTGGTGCTCTGATTCCAGAAGGTTGCGCAGGAACGTTGGCACGATGGTGGTGCCAAATCGTTCGGCGGCGAGGCACACCAGTCCGAAGTTTCCGCCAGCCACTGGTTTTATCCAGGGTCCGCCATGCGTGCCGAGCACGGAGAAAAGCCGCGCATCATCCAGCCGCGATCCCGCTGTCCGCCCAGCGCGCCGGTCGCCGTCGAAGCGCACGACGATCGCGCTCATGTTGTCCAGTCCCAATTGACTCGTCGAGCCGCCGCCGAACTTCTGCA
>JAFAZN010000111.1 GCA_019239775.1 Chloroflexota bacterium | reverse complement strand
TGACAAGCCATCTCACGGAGAGTTGTCCGTCGTCACGGGGAGTTGTCCCTCCCCGCCGAGGGTTGTCCATTGTCACGGAGAGTGGTCCCTCCCACTGAGAGTTGTCCCTCGTCACGGAGAGTTGTCCCTCCCCGCCGAGGGTTGTCCATTGTCACGGAGAGTTGTCCCTCCCCGCCGAGGGTTGTCCATTGTCACGGAGAGAGTGGGTTCCTCATCACTGAGAGAGTTTCGTTTCTGCGTTTGGCGCTCGGCACTCTCGCTTCCAGAGCGCTGAGACGCAGTAGCAAGACACACACGGGCAAGACATACCCGGGAAGGAATCCGAGGCCGCGCTCGACCCATTGATCCGCCTTCTGCGTATGGGTCAGGAAGCGGGCGAGCTTTCATCCCACCCAGGGACGGAAACCCCTTGATCCCATGAGGTCTCTAGTCAGGCAAAGGCTCGGGCAGCAGCGGCACCGACATGCCGTCGTCGCGGCCTAGCTGCGAGGCCCTGGTGAGCGCGCTGGCGCCGAACTTCTCGCGCACCTGGTCGACAATGGCGTCCACCGCCCGCGGCGGTCGGCGACCAAACGGCAGCGCCAGCTGAAAGGCGTCGTCGTTTTCGAGGTTGCTAACGGTGATGCCGACCATGGTGAGCCCCTCCCGACGAATGAGCGGCATGGTCGATGTGACCAGGGCGCGAATCGCCGAGAGGATGGTTTGCGTCTCGTTTGTCGCCATGGCCAAGGTGTGCGAGCGCGTCGCGCGGGTGTAGTCACCAAAGCGCATGCGCAGCACGACGGTCCGGCCCACCCGCCGAGCCGCGCGCACCCGCCGCGTGACGCGATCGACCAGTCCCACGATCGTCACGTCCAGCTCATCAGGTGCCGAAGGCAGCCGGCTGAGCCCGGTAGCGTGCTGCGAGCCAATTGACCGTCGGCGCCGGCCAACATGCACCGGCCTGGGATCACGGTTGTTCGCCAGCGCGTGCAGATGATGGGCAGCCGCCTTGCCCAAGATGGCCACCAGCGCGTCCTCTTCCAGCGCGGCGATCTGTCCCACGCGATCGATGCCGTGGTTGTGCAGCTTGCGGGCGGTGACCGGCCCAACGCCCCACAGGTGTTCCACGGGCAGCGGATGTAGGAAGGTGAGCTCGCCGCCGAGCGGCACCACCAGCAGACCATCCGGCTTGGCGACTCCGCTGGCAACTTTCGCCAGGTGCTTGGTTCGCGCCACGCCCACGGTGATCGGCAGACCGACGGTCTCGCGCACCTCGCGTTTCAGCTTCGCCGCGATATCCGTGGAAGAGCCTGAAAGCAGCTCCATGCCATGCACGTCCAGGAACGCCTCGTCGATCGACAGCCCTTCGACCAGGGGCGTGGTGTGTTCGAAGATCTCGAAGACCTGCTTGCTGGCGTCGGAATACGCGGTGAAGTGGGGTTTGACGATGACGGCGTCAGGGCAGAGTTGCAGGGCTTTGTTCACGCCCATCGGCGTGTACACGCCACACGCCCGAGCCTGGTAGCTGGCCGAGAGCACCACGCCGGCCCCGACGATCACCGGCCGATCGCGCAACTGGGGATCATCGCGCTGCTCGACTGAGGCGTAGAAGGCATCCAGGTCGGCATGCAAAATGTGCGGCTGCGCCGGCTCGCTCATAGAACGTATGTTCGCACCGTCTGGCCCATGTGTCCAGCATGAAAGTACGCTTGGGTGGGTGCGAGCGCTCCTGCAGCGCGTGACCGAAGCGCGGGTGACCGTCGACGCCGCAACGGTGGGCGAGATCGGTGGCGGCTGGCTCATCTTGCTGGGCGTTGGACACGCCGACACGCCAGTGACAGCCGAACAACTGGCCGACAAAGTGGCCTATTTGCGCTGCTTCGAAGACGCCGAGGGCAAAACCAATCGCTCCATCCTGGACGTCGGCGGCGCTGCCCTGGTCGTGAGCCAGTTCACCTTGTATGCCGACACCAGCCGAGGCAGGCGGCCTGGGTTCACCAATGCCGCGCCGCCCGATCGCGCCGCAGAGCTGGTCGCGTACTTCGCGGAAGCCCTACGCGCGGCCGGGATCAAAGACGTTCAGCAGGGCCGCTTCGGCGCACACATGCAGGTCAGCCTTGCCAATGACGGTCCGTTCACCATCTGGCTCGACCTCGAGCCTAGTTGATGTAGAGAACCAGTCCCTCGCCGTGCTCCGCGGCGCGGCCGATGAGCTCGCGCATTTCGCGGTAGTGCGAAACGACGTACTCGGCGTCGTAGCCATTGCGCTGCCAGTTGCCCGGGTAGATGGCTTCATCGTCGAAGCGTTTGAGGTCAACACGCTGTGCCACGTGATCTGGCTCAATCTGGCCAAGCGCCGCGGCAAGCCGGCGCACTTGCTCGCTGGTGAGTACTCGCGCCGGACCATAGCCAACGTCCACCTCGCCCACTGGCGTGCCCTGGTCGACCAGAAAATTCAGTGGCTCCTCGCCCCCGAGGCGCGAGCCATTCAATACGAAATGAATGGCATGCCAGGCCCTGTTGAGCACCACACCGTCGCGGCCATTGGCGTCTGAGCCGTACAGGAAGCGGGTGATCTCTTCGGGATTGGCCAGCAGCCGAGCGATCTCGGCGTCCGAGGCCGGTCGAAGATTGCCAATCATCGCCATTTCTCGGTGGGCTTTCCTAAAACTGTAAGTCTCCCCGAGGCAGTCTGCCGGACTCCAACTAAAGCGTGCCCAGAAATGCGATCAGGGCTGCACGTTCGTCGGCGGACAGCGCGCGGAAACGCTGCACGGCTGGCTCTGCCTCGCCAGCATGCGCCAGGATAGCCGCTTCGAGCGATTGCGCGCGGCCATCATGCAGATAGCGCGCGCGCTGACCGAGGCCCCAGAGTGGTGCGGTGCGCCAATCGTGCCCGGTTGCACTGCCTTGGACCACGCCGTCGTCCAGGGCTCGTCCCATGTCGTGGAGCAACAGATCCGAGTACAGCGGTACCTCGCCGAGGCGCGCCACGTGACAGCTGTCGCAGCCAAGGCTGGTGAAGAGCGCGGGGTCGGCCGAGCTGGGCTCGGGCGCGGGCAGGTTGTCCAGGTAGGCGACCACGTCCGCAACTATGCTGGCATCGGCCTCGGGAGTGCCCATATCTCCGCCACACGCACCGGCCGGGACGAGGTCCGCGGGTGCGATCGGGTTGGTGATGCCCAGCTCGTTCCTGAACGCCTCGCCGACGAACTGACGCAATGTAGAAGTATCGCCTTTCCAGCCGAAACGGCCCACCTGACCATCGGGCAGGAGGTTAGGTCGTCCCTGGATGCCGTCGGGACGTGGGCTTTGCGCTCCCGCCAGGATTACCGAATCTGGGATCGCGTCAATGCGGCCGTCGCCGTAGAGCGCGGGCGCATTGCGCACCGAAGTCAGGTTTGCTCCGGCGGGGACGCCCGGGTTCAGCGTGCAGTTGACGCCGAGCTCCGCGACGGAGTGCGCTCGCGCAACCGGGCCGCCGTGGCCGAGCATGGGGTCAAACGCGCCGTCGCCCGACAATTTGCCAACGCGCACGACGGTGGCGAGTCCGTGGGCGCCGGTACCGCCGACGGAAGGGGCGGCATGGCAGCCCACGCAGGACGTGGCGTTATAGAGCGGCCCGAGGCCCTCCGCGGGGGTGAAATCTCTGGCGAACAGGTCGCGGCCACGCTCCGCGCTCGGCGCGCTACTCACGCACGCCGATGCGCTGAGGACCAGGAGCGCGAAGCCGATCCAGGCCGCGCGGGGCTTACGAGGCACCGAAGGCTGGCACCTCGAGGAGCCCGCCATCGGCGTTCGGATACCCCGGCAGGCTGCCCGAGACGGTGATCCACAGCCGTGTCGCGTCGGCCGAGATGGCAATGCCCTGGACGCGGTCAGCTGCAAGTTCCCCGGCGCCCGGCACCTGGATGCTGCGCACCGCCACGACCTTGCCGTCCTGGCGCATGCGCACGATATGTCCGTTGCCCGCGTTGGCGACGTACAGGTCCGAACCGCCAGCCAACGTGGTGTTGCTCGAAAAATCCGGGTTTGCCACTTCGGGTACGGCGGGCGTCAGGTCGACCGGTGTCTGAAGCTCTGGCGCACTCAGGTGAGTGACGGACTGCGAATGAAAAACGGCGCCGTCGTCCGTCAGCGGCACCACCGCGATGGAGTTGGTCGACGGCTCGGCCACCAGCAGCATTCGATCTGGCGTCCAGTTGAAGAGCATGCCCGCGCGGCTCGGGCCGTTCGAGGCGATCGGGTGCACGGCGCCGGCGGGCGCCAGACCATCGATGCCCTGGGCGGCGTGCGCCTGAAGCAACGCACCGTCCGCGGTCACCACGGCGAAGACGGCCTTCGTGCTGCCATCGGGAGAGCGGCCGAGCAGCGCGTTGCCCACAGCACCCGTGGCCAGCGCGCCGCTGACCTTTTGATCGTTGCGATTGGTGAGCGCGGCTGCGAAGACGCCACCCGCGGTGTCGTCGGGTGCGTTCGCAAGCGGCCGGCCGTCAGGGTCGACAATTGACTCGGTACCGTAGCCCTGCAGCCCGGTCGGGATGTTGGGGAACCACAGGCGACCGAACGCGTTGTTGATCGAGATGCCGCGTGGGTTCGCCACCGCGGGCTGATCGGCGGTTACGGCGGCGGGCTTGGTGAGCTTGTTGAGGAAGGCCGGGCTCTGCGCGGTGAACAGCTGAACGCGACCATCCAGGGCCGTGGCCTGTCCACCGGCGGTTGCAAAGCTGCTCGGAATCACCAGCGGTTGGCTGGCATGCGCGTCGATCGATAGCACCGCGCCTTCGGGCTGATCGTCGCGAGCCTTCGGGGCGCCGAAGTTGGAGCTGCTGGTGACCAGGATGCGTTCGGGATCGAGGATGCGACCCGGCCGGGTGTAGGCCGCGAAGTCGGGGGTGTCGTGAATGGGACCGCCAGGATGGAACGTGCCGACGGGCGAAACGGCCGCCGCCCCTGGGATGCCAACAGCGACAATTCGGGCAGGCAGCGCCAGTGTCTGCTGCGGCGCGGGCGTGGCAGCCGGCTGCGATGGCAACGCCGGCGCGCAGCCCGCGGCGGCCAGAACGATCGCGACAGTTAGCCAGGTACGCATGGGTTGATGAGCCCTCCGCGAGATGTGCGCCCCACAATAGAAGCGACCCCGCAACTCTGGCAACAGGGAAAGTACTGAATTTCGGCTCCGTAGTAGGCTCTGTGGCCAATGCGACCCGGTCTTGCGCTCCTCGTTGCGATGCTGCTCACGGTCGGCGGCCTGGCCGTGCTGGTGTTGCTGATTCCAGCGGCCCCCATGACCGGCGATGGGCAGTACTACATCCAGTTCGTCCGCAACGGCTTGCAGCACGGCGCCTCGAGCTGGCACGAACGCCGGCTGCTCGGGCCGCTGATCGTGCGTGCGCTGCCGATGGATGCACAGCCCGGCTTCTTTGTGTTGACGTCTGTCTCGCTGGGGGTCACGGCCGTGCTGACCTGGGCCGCGGCACGCGAGCTGGTTCACAACGAGGCACGCGCGCTGGTCGCGATCCCACTCCTGTTCGGCACGTGGGTGGTAGCGCCCAACCTGCGCGAGTACGGGCTCGTCGATCCGCTGGCGTGGGCCTTCGTCGCGGGTGTGTGGTGGGCAACGGTTCGGCGCCAGTGGTATGTGGCCGCCGTCGTTGCGGCCGTTGGCGTGGTGGCCAAGGAAATCGTGGTCCTCGCCGCCGTTGCGGCCGCGGCTGCCGCGTTCGATCGCCAGAAGCCCTGGCAGACGGCGGTTGTCGCTGGTCCCGCACTGCTGGTGGCTCTCGGGCTGACCGTTTTCTTCCCCGGATCGGGTTCGGACGGTGTGGCCTACGTCTTCAAGTGGGTGCGCGACGGCCTGTTCTCCAACGGGGTAGCGCGCGCCGGGTTTCTGTTGTTCGCTTCGTACGCGGCGCTGTGGCTGCTGATCCCGCTTGGTTGGTCGAGCTTGCCTGGGTACTTGCAACGTGCCGGTGCGGTCTTTCTGGCTGCGGCCGTGGCATTGCCGCTGGTTGGTTCACCAGAACGAATGGAGGAGGCGATCTTTCCTCTGGTGATCACCTGCGCTTTGCTGGCTACCCGAACCTGGGACCCCCGGCTCGTGTGGCTGCTGGCGCTGGCCTGCGTTGTGTTCGTAGCCCGCATCGGCGGCGACGCCCGCATACCTACGCCTGTTGCCTGGGCTGGTCTGGCCGTTGCGCTGGCGCTAATCGCCTGGTGCTACGCCACGGTTTTGGGATTCAGGCGAGCGCCAGCTCCCGCGCCGGCAGCCGGCCCTCCAGGAACCACGGTTCCGTCGCCGTAACCTCCACGTCCACGAGTCTGCCGGCCACGTCGGCGTCGCTCGCGAAGTGCACCAGCTTGTTGGTGCGCGTGCGACCGTACCAGCGCCCCTTGGCGGTTCCCTCCACGAGCACTTCAACGCGCCGGCCCGCGTAGCCCGCGTTGATCTCAGTGGCGATGCGCTTTTGGAGCGCTTCGACCTCGTGGAGGCGTCGCCGCTTTTCCTCACGGGGAACGTCATCCTGCATCTGCGTGGCGGCCACCGTCCCGGGGCGAGGTGAGTACATCGCGACGTGCACCACGTCGAAGCGGAACTCGGCCAGCATGTCCAGGGTGTGCTGAAACTCGAGCTCAGACTCACCTGGGAAACCCACGATCACGTCGGTCGACAGGCCGACGTTGGGCATGCGCGTGCGCAGGCGGCCGATCAACTCGCGGTAGTGCTCGACCAGGTAGCCGCGGTGCATGCGGCCCAGGACGTCGTCGTCACCGGATTGGATCGGCAGGTTGACGTCTTCGCACACCTTTGGCAGGTCTGCGATGGCGGCGACGAGGTCGTTGCCGAAGTCGCCCGGGTAACTGGTAAGGAACCGAATCCGCTCCAGTCCCTGGACCTCGTTCAACTGCTGCAGGAGCTCGGACAGCCGCACGCGCGGGCGCAAGTCACGGCCGTAGCGCTCCACGATCTGGCTCAACAGGGTCACTTCACGCGTCCCGCGCTGGACGAGCTGGCGCACTTCGTCGACGATGACGGCGGGAGGTCGGCTGCGCTCGCCGCCACGGGTGGACGGCACGATGCAATACGTGCACGAGCGATTGCAGCCCTGGTGGATGGTGACGCCCTCTGAAATGCCCGGCAGTCGGACTGCTTGCTCGGGATCGAAGCGGTAGCGCTCGGAGAGGTCGAGCAGGTCAATCAGCCGGTCGCGCACGGTGAGGTCCTGGCCGGGCTCGGCGATCAGGTCCACGAACGGGTAGCGCTGGTGCCAGTTGTCGATGTCGCTGACGCAGCCGGCGACCACGACCTTCATCTGGGGCCTGGCTTCCTTTATCTGTTGAAGCGCATGCAGCTGCCCATGCACGCGGTCCTCGGCCTGCTGGCGGACGACGCACGAGTAGAGCACCACCACGTCCGCCGACTGCGGCCCGTCGGCGGCCTGCAAGCCGTATTTCTCAAGGCTCTCCGCCAAGCGCCGAGAATCCGCGACATTCATCTGGCAGCCAATGGTCCAGATGTTGAAGGTGCTCATGAAGCGCTGAATTATAGGCTTCGGCCGCGTAAGTGCCCGTCGGCGGCTGCACCCTGGCGCGCTCCGCGGGGTTTTGCGCTCCGCGGGAGTTTCGCTTCGCGAGGCTTGCCGCTCCGCGAGGGCGCCACTTCGTGAGGACATCACACCCTGTCGGTCTTCACCCAGAGAGGATTCCACCCTGGTCAGGACCGTTACTGCGTAAGGACTTACCTCCGTGAGGACACCA
>JAFAZN010000105.1 GCA_019239775.1 Chloroflexota bacterium | reverse complement strand
AGCAGCGCACGAGCGCGTTCGTCAGCACGCGCCGACTGAGGAGTACGACCGGTATCTCGAGCGCTGGGTCGATGACCGTGTGTACCGCCGGATGCTTCGGCACTACCGCGACGAATTCATCGGCAGCTATCCAGACATTGAACAGTGGTTCGCCGCACCGCTGTTCGAACGAGTCGGCCACGAGTGGTTGCGTGCTGACGTGCCCAGGTCGCGACAAACCATATGCCATCGTGCGCGTTCGTATGTCCATTACCTCGCGTTGCGCGGTTACATCTGGTTGGACTGGGACTGGGTGCTGGCAATCGCCCGGCACCGCATCTGGGAGTTGGACGAGCGGATGGGCCTGTCGATTCGTGAGGACACCCAGGACTTGATTCGCGAGGCGGTTCAACTAGGTTATTACCGGAACACAGCAATCCAGGTCATGCGATGGACCTTGAGCCGGTTGCTGCTGCACGCCGGGGACGGGCGCGTTGCTGCCATCGCTGACGATCAACTCGATGATTTTGCTGACGCAATACGTCGTTTTGGCGAGCGGTCCGACATCGCCGCATATTTTGGCTCGAGGCCGCGATACATCCAGCTGACGGGTCACGCGCATCTGAACTACGTGCACGCCTTGCGTGTCGTGCTGTACCACCGAGGCCAACTTGCTCGCGAACCTCGTCGCACTCGATTAGGAGTGAGGTTACGGCCTGTGCTCAGACCGCGAATGGAGGCTGTAACCGCCCGTTTCCTGGCTGCCCGTCGGCTCACGGACCGTCCGTCCACGGTCGAGACACTCCAGCACGCTTTGCGCGAATTTATCGCGTGGCTGTGTAGAGTGGAGCCCCAGTTGGAGTCCTTCGCGGGTGTCACGCGCGATCACCTGATCGCCTACGGCGAATTCCTGGCCAACACGACAAGCCCGCACACAGGCCGACCCTACGCATTCTTCTCCCGGCGCGGACGCCTCGCTGCCCTCGCCGTGTTCTTTCGTCAGGTCGCACAGTGGCGTTGGGACGATGTACCAACCCACCCACTTCTCGCCGTTGGTGATCTTCCGAAGACGCCGCAACGGGTCCCACGCTACATTCCGGACGCGGAGCTCGCGCGGCTGATGGACGCCATCAGAGCGATCCAGTGCCCATTTCAGCGAACCGCGCTATTCATTGCGCGCTGGAGTGGAGCGAGGCGCGACGAAATCTGCCGATTACATCTGGATTGCCTTGACGCTTACCCCGACGGCACTCCGCGTTTGCGGATACCCGCAGGCAAGACGAAGCGCGAAAGAATGGTACCGCTGAATGAGGAGGCCGCTGCGGCGATACGGGAGCTTCAGGCAATTCGGTCGCCCGACCGCGGCTTCCGCGATGACATTACTGGCGTCATCACCTGCTACTTGTTTGTCAATCATGGTCAGCGGCTCTCGGTCGCGTACTTGTTCGACCATCCGCTACTGATCGCATGTCGTCAGGCGGGCCTCGTGGACTCGGCTGGACGACCTACTGTTACGGCGCATCGGTTCCGCCACACAGTGGGCACCCAGTTGGCGGAACGAGGCGCCAAGCTCCACACGATTATGCAGGTGTTGGGTCATTCCAGCGCATCGATGTCAATGGTGTACGCACGGATCAGCGATCGCGAGGTACTCCGCGATTACCAGGCGGTCCTCGGGCCAGGCGCGGTTCTTGCAGGCCCGTCTGCAGAGATCCTGCGTTCGGGTGGTCTGTCGACCGACGCGGTGGATTGGCTCAAGACAAACTTCTTCAAAACTGAGCTGGAGTTGGGGCACTGTCTACGCCTGCCGCAGGAGGGCCCATGCGAGTGCGATCTCTACCTGACTTGCGCGAAGTTTGTCACCACGAAAGAATACGCTCCACGTCTGCTCGCCCGGCGGGACCGTGAGTTAGAGTTGATGGCTGACGCGGAAGCCCGTGATTGGGTGCACGAACTTGAACGCCACGGACGCGTCGCGCGGCGTCTTGACGAGTTACTCGCTGAACTGGGTGTGGCGGAGAATCTCGAGCAGCGCCGATCGACCCCCGGACTGGTATGTGCCGCCCAACCAGGCGTTGACAGCCGCCGCACCCAGGACCAAAAGGACAGTGGCGGCACTACCACCGTCTGTCAACAATTACCTCGTGAACCCCCGGCGGTGCTAACTGATGCGCCCTCCGACATACATGTCGTCATCCAAATCCAAATGCATGCCCGGTGATTTTACCACGTAGTTGCAACTACCGCTTATCGCAAACTTGTGTGTAAAACAGTGTGTCAAAAACCACGGGTAAACAACGGCACCCGTAATCAGTGGTGAATTCATGACGCGAACGCGCCCTCATTGGCCGCTGCAGTCCGTGAGGGGTCCCAGCTCGCGCGAGATGTCATCGAGGGTAATCGTCGAGTGCGAAAGGCACGGTGAAGCGTTCAATGCAATCTGCGGCGCTTGACCTGCCGGACTGGAGAGGACGAGGTTAGCACGCCTATGTGCGTTGGAGTACCGTCCAGTACCGATCGCGCAACGCGTGTTTGTGGAGTTTGCCCGTCGGCGAGCGCGGTAGCTGTTGTTCGAAATCGATTGACCGTGGGCACTTGATCGCAGACAGCCGCTCTCGACAAAACGCGATCAACTCCTGCTCCAGCGCTGGACCGCTTTCCAGCACGTCGCGTGGTTGGACCACCGCTTTTACTTCTTCCCCGAACTCTTCATTCGGGACACCGAAAACGGCGGCGTCGACCACCTTGGGATGCGTGATCAGCAGGTTCTCACACTCCTGCGGATAGATGTTGACCCCGCCCGAGATGATGGTGAAGGCGACCCGGTCCGTCAGATACAGGTAGCCGTCATTGTCGAGGTAACCGATGTCGCCCAGGGTGGTCCAGCCCTGTGCGTTGCGCGACGCCCGCGTCTTGTCGAGATCGTTGTGGTACTCGAAGGCGGGGCCATCCGCGAAATAGACTAGGCCGGTTGCTCCCGCCGGAAGCTCGTCGCCCTCAGGACTGCAAATGTGGGCGTTGCCGAAAACCGGCCGCCCAACCGTACCGGGGTGGGCTTGCCAGTCCGCGGAATTGACCAGCGTCAGGCCGTTGCCTTCCGTTGCCGCGTAGTATTCCCAGATGATCGGGCCCCACCAGTCGATCATCTGCTGTTTGATCGGCACGGGACACGGCGCCGCGGCGTGAATTGCGCACCGCAGCGAGCTCAGGTCGTAGCGGTTGCGGACTTCTGGTGGCAGTTTCAGCATTCGTACAAACATCGTCGGGACCAATTGGGTATGCGTGACGCGACGGGTTTGCACCAGATGCAAAAATTCCTCGGCGTCGAAATGCTCCATCACAATCACGCCGCCACCCAATTGCTGAGCACCCATGCAGAAGCGGAGTGGCGCTGCGTGGTACAGCGGCGCTGGCGAGAGATAGATGCTATCCGCATCGAAGCCGAACAGCCCGAGCATCCTCAAGCTCGGCGTCGCACTGTCAATGGATGATGAGATCGGTCGACGCAGCACCCCTTTTGGACGACCGGTTGTTCCTGAGGAGTAGAGCATGTCGACTCCGAGCGACTCATCCGGAATGCGCGTCGGTGGAAGGCTCGCAGCCATGGACTCTAGCGCGGTGTAGCCCTCGATCGCGCCATCGACCATCAACTTGACCACGTGATCGGGGAGTTGGTGCAGAAGTTCCGCCGCGATGGCCGACATCGCGTGCGAAGTGATGATCGTCTGTGCACCGCAATCGCGGGCAATGTACGCCACCTCATCCGCGGTCAGGCGCGTACTGATCGGCGTATAGAAAAGCCCCGAACGCTGAGCAGCCCAGCACACTTGCAGAAAATAGGGATGGTTCTCCATAAGCAGGGCGAGGTGGTCTCCCGAGACAAGCCCAAAGCTGCGGAGCAGCTGTGCGATCCGGTTCGAGCCGGCCTCAAGCTCGCCGAACGTGACCACCAGGTCGCTTGCAGCCATGCGTAGTGCTGGTTTATCCGGCGTTTCGGCCGCGTGAACGTAGACGTGGAGTGGCTGTTCGGACATCACGCAGCCAGCCACACATCCTGGAACCTGTACATGCTGGTGCTATCCCAGGCGACGTCTCTGACCGTCGCTCGGGCGACTCCCAGCCCTGCAAACTCGCTCTGCGCAATCGGAATGAAAAACGACTCATCAAGCATGAGCTGTGTCAGGTCATGCACGACCGGCTTGAGCGTCTGGTCGTCGGTTGCCGCGCTCGCCTGAGCGACCAGGCTCGTGTATTGATCCGAGGTGAAGTTGGATGGATTGGGGACTCGCGCGAAGGCATTGCTGGTGAAGAACGTCGCCGGGCTGAAATTCATCAGGTTGGCTGGCGAAATCCAGGCCCCGCCAACCTGACGCTTCTGGAGAAGCACGAGCATTTCCTGCGTGGACTTCTGTTCCAGGGAGACGTTGACGCCGATGGCATTCAGGTCGCCCTGGTAGATCTGCGCCATCACCGCCGGCGCGGGTAGATCGGCCCCCACGCGCAAGGCGACTCTGGTGGAGGGATCCCAGCCTGCCTCGTTCAGCAACTGACGGGCCTTCTCGGGATCGTACGCGTGCGACTGATCGAGCCCCGCGTCGTACGCCAGGGATTGCGGCGGCCAAATGATCGAGGCTGGGCGACCGTACCCCGCAAGCGCGGCGTCGACCATCCGCTGACGATTCACCGCGTAGCTGAACGCCTGTCTGACGCGCTTGTCAGCCAAAGCCGCGACGGTGGTGTCAAGGCCGATCATGAAAAACAGGTTGCCGCCACTTGCGTTGAGCAGAACCTGGTAGGCGCGGTCCGACTGTAACCGACGCGCGTCTTCGGCGGTAACGCCGACAACCCAGTCCAGACTGCCGGACTCCATCGCTACAACCGATGTTTGCGGGTCCGGTTGGATTTGCACATTAACCTGGTCGAGGTACGGCTTATCGGGCTGCCAGTAATCGGAGTTGCGTACAAACGTGAGATGATCGCCCTGGACCCACTCCTGGATGCGAAATGGTCCGGTGCCGACGAACGTGTTGGTGCCCAAGGTCTCGGGGTCGGCCATAAATGTGTTCGCCAGCGTGTCGAGGCTGCTCTTGCTGGGCCGATCGAACGTGACAACGAGCGTGCTTGGATCAGACGCGTCGATGTGCATCTGGTTCGCGTAGCTCATCCACTCCGAGCCGACCGCCGGATTGCGCAAATGCTCCAGGTTCGCTTTCACCTCGACGCTGGTGAAGGGTTTTCCACTGTGGAACTTGACGCCCGGCCGCAGCTGCAGCGTGATCTGGCGTGCGTCGGCGGACCATTGCCAGCTGGTGGCCAATCTCGGCTGCGGTTGGAGCTGCGCGTCGTAGGTCAGCAGAGTGTCGTACATCAACGGATAGAGCACGAAATTTTGAGGAACGACCAGGTGCGGGATGACGGCGGGTGCGATATCGGTTGGTTGACTGATGCGCAGAGCACCGCCCCGCCTGGGTCCGCTGGACGTCGTGGGCTGAACCAGCGGCTGCGAGGGCGCCTTCAGCCCAGAGCACGCCGCGAGCAACAGTGCACCGGAGCCGATGCCAAACGACCGCCACAGCAGAGCGCGGCGGCTCAGACTTGTTTGCAATGCTGAGTCCTGATGCATGGCTGCAAGCCTAGGCGCGGGCACCGAGATCGGCGTCTGGTGCAAGGCATATGTTGCCGCCATAACTGTCGTGGCGGGACGCCCAGGCGACTAGCTGCGCCCGCGAATGTAAATCCAGTTTGGTCAAGATGTGTTCGACATGAATGCGCGCGGTGCCCTCGGTGATGACCAGTGCGTCGCCGATCTGGCGATTACTGAACCCCTGGGCGGCTAGCGTCAACACTTCGCGTTCACGCGGCGTGAGTCCATCAGGCGCCGTGTGGCTCGGAGCTTTCTCCGGGTCCGTGAGGGCTTCTTCGATGGCTGCTTCCGGGGCGAGCGACTTGCCGGCCGCCCAGGCGGCGTGGCTGGCGCCCCTAGGTAGTGCCTGGCGAGCCGAGTTGAGCGACCGCTCCAGCAGCGCACGTTCAGCAGGCGTGGGCGTGAGCACAAGCACTGCGGGGTACGACTCCCGAAGGGCGGCGGCGTTGCCAGCAAGACGGAGCGCGCGCGCGGGCTGGCCGGCCGCCGCCGAAACCATCGCCAACGCCTCCAGTGGCCGGGCGAGAAGCCCCAAGGAGGTCGTTCGACCCATGTGGTCGCGTACGACTACCACCGCCCGTGTCGCCGCCGCCCGCGCGCGCACCAGATCGCCCTGCGCTACGCGCGCCCAGCTGAGCATGGTCCAGGCGAGGATGACGTCGATCGGCGTAGGGCTGCTGCGGTCCTGGTCCGTCAACTCTTCCAACAACCTTGCGGCAGCCGCATGGTTACCTTGGGCGAAGCGTAGACGCGCGAGCCCGAGGGTTTGACGCGGCCGAGTGTACTCGTCGAACGCCAGGTCGTGTAAGTAGAGTTGCTCGGCGCGTGCGTAGTGACCGGCTTCCAGCTCCACACGCGCCAGGCCTACCCGCGCCCTCGCCTGGATCGGGACAATGCCCGTAGCGTCGGCGAGGCGCAAACCCTCGAGGCTAATGGCCTGCGCGGCAACGAAGTCGTGCCGCACGATCCACGTAAACAGGCCAGTCAGGTGGACAGCCCACGCCACCACGTATGGGTCGGCATACTCACGGATGGCCGGCAGGATCGCCTCGAGACGTGCCAGGGCCGCGGCATGATTGCCGTCCATCGCCTCGTGTTCCGCCAGCGACGCAATCAGGAACAGGCGCAGCCGCGACTGGCGCGATATCGGTACCTCATGCGTCATGTCCAGGACGATTTCGAGCCAGCGGCGACCTTCTTCGAGGCGAAGACCCGACGCCCAGAACGTGGTCAGCGCCGCTGCGAGGCGTTCAGCCGGACGCGAATCGCCCTGGTTCACCAACGTGCGCAGGCTCGTACGGAAGTTCTCGTAGTCCCGCTCGACGCTGGCGAGCCTGCTCTCGGTGTGCTCACCGAACCAGAACGGACCCCAGCGACGGACGATCGCGTCCGCGAAAAACAGCGCGTGCCGCCGCTGGACCTCCTCAGTCTCGCCAGTCTTCTGCAATTGCTCGGCGGCATACTGCCGCAGCGTCTCCAGCATGCGATACCGGACGGTGCCGTCAGACTGTGGCTCGGTCTGCACCAGCGACTTGTCGACGAGCAGGCCGAGCAGGTCCAGCGTGGCGCCAGGCGTCGTTTCCGAGATGGCCCGGGCGGCATCCAGCGTCCACCCTCCACTGAAGACAGACAGATTCTGGAAAAGCGTACGTTCGGCCTCGTTCAACAGGTCGTAGCTCCAGTCGACGAGCGCTCGCAACGTCCGATGCCTGGGCAGCGAGTCGCGACTGCCGCCAGTCAGCA
>JAFAZN010000097.1 GCA_019239775.1 Chloroflexota bacterium | reverse complement strand
GCCGCCCGCGAGATGCGGAGTGAGATACAGGGACTCCCTCCGGTGGAGTACGGTGTGGACCTGCTCGAACGCCTTGCGACAACACGGGAACCGTTACACCGTGCAGAGGCACAAGCCTGATGCCCGCCAGCGCACAGCGGGCATTCCTGATGGTCTGGGACGGCCTCCGCCCGGACATGGTCTCGCCCGAGCTGACGCCCAACCTCTGGCGACTCGGACAAGACGGCGTCTGGTGCGAGCGCAGCTACGCGGTCTATCCCTCGCTTACACGAGCCAATTCGCCGGCCATCTCCACTGGCTGTCGTCCCGGTAGCGCCGGCGTACCTGGCAACACATTCTTGCTGCGTTCAACTGACGGCAGCCTTGCCAGTCACTCCAGTGGAGACGTCGCCAGCCTGGAGCGCCTGTCTGAAGCAGATGGTCGCCCTATCCTGCTGGTCGATACGCTCGCCGACCGTGTGCACCGCGCGGGCGGTTCCACAGTTGTTGTCGGCTCCGGTTCGCCGGGCTCTGCGTGGCTGCAGCATCCGCGTGCGATCGATGCGGGCGAGCCCGTCATCGCCGACGGTCTACCCACGATGCGTGGCTTCATGGAAGCCGTCCAACGCCGCTTCGGTCCGCTGCCCCACCGCCACGCGCTGCCGGCGACGCGCTGGACCAGCTATTTCACTCAAGTCATTACCGACTTCGTTCTGCCCGAACTCACACCAACGCTGCTCGTGTTCTGGCACACCGATCCCGATCACACCACGCATGCGCGCGGCTACTCCGCGCCGCAAACGTTGCAATCATTGCGTGATGCGGACGCCAACCTCGGCCGCATTTTGCAAGCCTACGCGCAGCTCGGCCAGCTGGACTCTACTGCATGCGTGGTGACCTCCGACCACGGCGGCTCCACCATCACGCGCCGAGCCCATCCCGCACGCGACCTGGCCGCTGCGCTCTCCTCCGGCGCAGCCGCTGAAAACGGCGGCTCCGTGTTCGTTTACACGTCGGACCAGACCGCGGTCGAGGCAATTCGCCAGTTCGATTACGTCGGACCCATCTTTACCGCGGACGGTCGTGACAACACCTTCCCACATTCGCTGGTCGGACTCGGTGGACCCCGGGCACCGGACGTCGTCTTCTCTTTCGCATGGTCGGCCGATTCCGTAGGCGGTGTTCCAGGCAGCGCCACCGGCGCGGCGAGCAAACTCGTCATGGACCACGGCTCGATCAGTCCCTACGACTTGCACAACACGCTGGTGCTGAACGGCCCCGACTTCCGCAGAGGCTACCGTTCCTCGACGCCTGTCGGTAACGTGGACATCTGCCCAACGTTGAGCCATCTCCTGGGCTTGGAAATCGGCTCGGTTGACGGCCGCGTGCTGCTCGAAACACTGCGCGACTCCGATGCAGGCGACACCGCTTTTGAAGCCTGGCAGGAGAAACGCGCGTTCACGGCCCGCGGCCGCGACTGGCGCCAGCGCATCTGGTTCGAGCGCACCGCCTCGCACTCCTATCTGGCGGGCGGGACCGTAGAACCGCTCTAAAGGCCTGCCTACAACTCGACGATCCCGTCTGCCACACGCGTAAGCCGCTGCAGGACGAGTGGATCATGCCCCGGGAGGATGAGGTCGGGAGAAGATGCGGTCTCGCGAATGCGCTGATGCCCGCGCAATACGCCGACGAGGTCGACAAACGTGTTGAACACGTTCGCCTCCTCCATGTTGGCGTAATAGTGCGATGCATCGGACGTCAGCACGGCACGACCGCGGCTGGTATCCAACGAGACGAACTGCATCCCGGGTGTGTGGCCTGAGGCTTTATGCACCGAGACGCCCGGCACGATCTCCGCATCTCCGTCCACGAACTTCACCCGCCCGGCGTAGTTCAACTCCAGCAGCGCCAGCAGCTCCGGCACGTGAATCGATTCGCGAATCACCGGCAGTGAGCCGCCGGCGCCCGTGTAAAAACGCATCTCCTGTTCCTGGACGTAAAACGTCGCGTTCGGAAACAGGGCAGTTCCGCCGATATGGTCGTAATGAAAGTGGCTGAGCACCACGTGCTCCACGCGTGCGGCGTCCACGCCGAGTTCCGCCAGGCCACGCTCTGGCGAGCGGAGGAATTGCCGCCCGCGCCGCGTGCCTTCCGCTTCGCCAAATCCGGTGTCGACCACGATGTTCGTCTGGCCGTCGGTGATCAGCCAGACGAAATAGTCCATGCCGCCGGCTGGTGCGGCGTGCGGCCGGTGGAACGCCTCATGGGCAGGCACATTGTCGCGGTGGCCATAGCGGATCGCGTACGCGCGGTACTGGTTGGCGGACACGCAGTTGATCCTATCGCCGATAGGCCGATGCGTACTCCGGCATGCAGACGCCGTCCTTCAACCGATCATCTACAATGGGCGCCCCCGCCTCCAAGGCTAGTGGCACCACCCCGGCCCATACGTCCAACTCGTAGTCCTCGTCGTCGTCGACCGGCGGCCCGGTTCGCACTTTGGCAGACGCCTCATCCAGCGGCAGATACAGCACGTTAGTGGCTTTCAGCTCCTGCGGTGTCGGCGGGCGGATGTCGTCCCAGCGACCGTGGACCATGTGATTGGTGAAACCCTGAAGCGCCGCCACCTTTTCATCGGGATCAGTGACCGGCGTAGCCGTGCCGAGCAGGACCACCGACCGGTAGTTGACCGAGTGGTGAAAGGCCGATCGCGCAAGCACGAGTCCATCGATCAACGTGACGGTCACGCACGCCGCCGCGCCGCCCGCCAGGGTGCCGAGCATGCGGCTGGCTGACGAGCCGTGCACATACAGTCGGTCCCCGATACGCGCGTGCAGCGTAGGGATGACGAAAGGTTGGCCGTTGTGGACGAAGCCGAGGTGGCAAACGAGGGCTTCGTCGAGGATGGCATTGATGGTTGCGCGATCGTAGGCGGCGCGTTTGGGGAGTCGGCGCACGCGCACCCGCGGGCTTGGCATATCTGTGATAGTACAGTATCGTCACTGTCTTGTACAGTGATGTACAGTAGTGAAGCAGATCACGTGACTGAGCTTGTACAGCTGGTCCGGGGCAGTACCGCGCGCGAGATTGCCGCCAGCCTCGAGGCCGCCATTCGGCAGGGCGCGCTCGGTCCAGGCGCGTCGCTGCCTTCCGTACGGCAGCTCGCGACGCATTTGCGTGTAAGTCCGCCGACGGTCGCGGCTGCGCTGGCAGATCTGCGACGGCGTGGCGTGGTGGTCACCCATGAACGTCGTCGTTCCAGTGTGAGTCCGCGGCCGCCGCTCACCGTTGACGCCGCGGACACGTTGCTGCCGCCAAACGTGGTGGACCTCGCGCGCGGCAATCCCGACCCCGAGCTTCTGCCCGACCTGCGGCCGCTCCTGGCCCAGCTGGCAGAGGCACCCCGCCAGGAGCACGGCTACGGCGATGCGCCAGTCGATGCGCGATTGGTCGAGCTGGCCCGCCGCGAGCTGTCCGAAGCGGGCGTTGAACCTGAGGACATTGCGCTCGCGAGCGGCGCGCTGGACGGCGTCGAGCGGGCATTGGCGGCGCATCTGGCACCGGGGGATCGCGTCATCGTGGAGGACCCCGGGTATTTCGCGGTCTTTGACCTGCTGCGTGCGATGGGCCTGGAAGCGGTTCCGGCGGCAATCGACGACCGCGGACTGAATTTGTCCGCCCTGACAACGGCGCTACGCTCCGGCGCCCGCGCGCTGGTGCTCACGCCGCGGGCGCACAACCCGACCGGCGCCGCCATGGACTACGTGCACAGTGTGGCGCTGCGCGGCATTCTGGAGAACTCTCCGGACGTACTCGTGGTCGAGGATGACCATCAGGGTCCCATCTCGGGCGCGCCCGGCCGCACGCTTACGCGTGGCCGAGCGCACTGGGCCGTGGTGCGTTCGGTGGCAAAGTCACTCGGCCCCGACTTGCGGCTGGCGTTTGTCGCCGGCGATGCGGAAACAATTGCCCGGGTAGAGGGGCGCCTCGCCCTCGGGCCAGGCTGGGTCAGCCACCTGCTGCAATCAGTTGTTATTCAACTGCTCGAGTCAACTGAGGTCCGCGAGCAACTGCGACGAGCGGAAGCGATTTATGCGCGCCGCCGCATCGCGTTGCTGCACGCGTTGGCGGAGCACGGTGTTCCAGCGACGGGCCGTTCGGGCTTCAACGTGTGGGTGCCCGTACCTGATGAGGCGAGTGTGGCCAACCGTCTGCTTCACGCGGGCTGGGCGGTCGGGTTGGGAGCGCGTTATCGCATCGCGAGTCCGCCGGCGATCCGCATTACCTGCGCGGCGTTGCCCGAGGCGGATGCGCCGCGCCTGGCCGCCGCGGTGGCGCAAGCATTCCAGCCCGTGCGCCGCGCGCGCGTCGCCTAGCTACCTCGCCACGGGCCGGCAGGCTCATAGGCAAGTGGGTGTGGTATCACGGGGCGCGGTATTCCCATGTCCTCTGAACCTAGCGTTGCGCCAGAGTTGCCGCGTGTCGGCGCCTGGCTTCGGCCAATCATCAATCGCGTCGCCGCGCTGCGCGCCAGCGTGCACACCAAACTGCTCGGGGGCTTCATGCTGGGCGCCGCCCTGCTATTGGCCATGGCGGCCCTGAGCCTGGGGGTGCTGGGGCACATGGCCGATCGGGTCAGTGAAATCGACGTTGCCCAGGAACGGCTCGATCTGCTGCGCCAGACCCTGTACCTGGTTACTTCGCAAAGCCACTACCGCACGATGTCGCTGCTGACGCATGACGATTCAAATGTCGCTTCGATCGCGAACGCCAAAGCCGACCTGCTGGTCGATCTCGATCGCCTCGACCAGCTGACGCCCCCCAGCCAACGCGGCTTGATGGCGCGCGTGCGCGATGCCAACGCCCGCTTCAACAACTCGGGCGTGCAGGTCCTTGCGCTTTACCAGGCAGGCCGGAGCGACGACGCGCTGGCGCTGCATCTGAGCCAGGAGCACCCGCTCTCGCACGAGATCGAGCAACCAGTCGGGCTCTTGCTGAACGACGCAGAACAGCAGATGGAGGCCAGTCGCGCCACGTTCGATGCCGACCAGCATCTGCTGACGAACCTGGTCATCGCGTTTTCGGCGGCGAGCCTGGTGATTGCACTGCTGCTCGGATTTGTCCTGTCCTGGTCGTTTCTGCTTCCACTCCAAACCGTGCAGCGCGCGATGGCACGCATCGCTGGCGGACAGTTCGATCAGCACGTCGAGCTCCCCAATCGCGACGAATTCGGCGCGCTCGCGACAAACCTCAATTCCACCAGTCAAGAATTGGCCGCGATGTACGGCACATTGGAAGATCTCAACAGGCAGTTGCGCGGCACGAACACGGAGCTTCTCGCACAGCTCCAGGCGCAGGTGGAGGAGCTTGCCCGTTCGCGCGGATTGATCACGCAGGCTGAAGAACGGCTGCGACGCGAGCTGGCGGAAGTGTTGCACAGTCGCGTCCAGAACCGGTTGCTCATGGTGTGGTATCGGCTGGAGGATGCGCTGGATCTTGTGCGGTCCGATCCGGCAGCGGCCGCCGAGCTGCTCTTCGACATCCGTCAGCAGGTGGACGACATCCGCGAGCAGGACGTACGCGAGCTGAGCCACCGGCTGCATCCCTCCATCATTCGGGCTGGTTTGCTGCCGGCGCTGGAAACACTCGCCGAGGAACTGCCCCGACTGGAGATCATCATCGCCGCGGATGCGGAGGTCCGCTCACTGGACGATGCCGCGCGTAATGCGATTCCTGAGGCCGTGCGGTTGACGGCTTATCGCGTAGTGGAGGAAGCGCTCGGCAATGCGGTCAAGCACGCCAATGCAACACACGTGGATGTGGAATTGCATGTGACCTCGAGCGGGCTTGCTGTGACGGTCCGTGACAACGGCGAGGGTTTCAATCCGCGGACGTTGCGGCCGGGTCTTGGTCTCGGCAGCATCTCCGCGCGCGTTGGACGTGTTGGAGGCACCTGGACCATCAGTGCCGCGCCGGGCGAAGGGACGTTGCTAACCGTTGTCCTGCCACTCTCAGTGGAGCAGGTCCAGGATGGCTTGCACAGACAGGTCACGCTTGGGCAGGAACACGGCGCCGATGCCGACAGCAGCCGTGCCGTAGCGCATTTCGCTTGATGCGCTCGTCAAGATAACGCGCACCTCAGGCGCCAGTAAGCGGAGCCGTCGCGCAGTTTCCAGGCCGTCGAGACCCGGCATCTCCACGTCCAGCAACACCGCGTCTGGCGCTGGCTGGAGTTGCGAAACAAGTGAGAGGGCTTCCTGACCACTGGTGGCTTCGCCCACTACCTCCAGTGCCTCGCCGCGCGTGAGGCGGCCGCGCGCCATTCGCAGGAATTCGACCTGGTCATCCACCAGCAGGACGGTGTAGGTCACGCAAGACTACGCGGGCCTGACTGTAGACGGCTTTCTTTCAGGTACGTGAGAACGGCACTGACACGGGGATGCACGGTGGCACTCTCGTGGCGATCGACGCTGAGTTCGCCATAAATGTTGGTCAGCTGATTTTCGACCGACTTTTCGGCGATGACCAGCCTTTCAGCAATGGCAGCGTTTGTGAGTCCGGATGCAACGAGTTCCATGATCTCGCGCTGCCGCCGTGTGAGGCGTGCAAGCGGGCTACCTGGATTGGGTCGCATCCCCGCGACGATCGCCGGGTCCAGCGTAACGGTCCCGCTGGCGGCACCCTCCAGCGCGCGATCCAGCGTTTCCGTATTTGATACCGACTTCTTGAGCAGATACGACCAGCCGCTGGTCACTTCGCGCGGGAGCGCACCCAAAAATCGCGGATCGGCGTGGTTGGACAGGATCACGATGCCGAGATTCGGCAAGGTCTTGCGGAGCGCGACACCCACCTGGATCCCGTCGAGTTCACCAGCCAGCTCAATATCCAGCGTGACAACATCCGCTGAAACGCTCGGCACTCCGGCAAGCGCGGATGCACCATCCGCATAAACGCCGACTACCTCGAGGCGGTCGTGCCGCCCGAGGTAGTGCTCCAGAAGACCTCTATAGAGTGGTTCGTCCTCGACGATAACCACTCGAACCGGATTCATTCGAACTTCCGCCACAGCGTACTCCGTCCACTCACCTTCGGGGATATCTAAGGGGGCGGAGCCCCCTTAGATCCCTCGGGAGACAGTGTCTTAGCTCTTGCGCTGGCCGACCAGCCCAACCGTGTTGCCCTGCTGGTCCATGAAGAACCCGACCAGCGCATCGTGGTTGTTGATGCCGTTGATGATGGTCGACTGAGCGTTCTGCATCGAGATGCTCTGATACTGGCCGTTGTCGTACACGAAACCCTTGGTCACACCATTGGCATCGACGTACGAGCCAACCACGTCATCCGAATTGTTCACGCCCAACGCCTGGGTGAAGCTGGAGCCAAACGCCTGCAGCACGGTGACTTTGCCGTCCTTCAGGATGAAGCCTTTCGAGGTGGTATCGGCTGTTGAAGCTTGCAGGAATCCGACGACCGTACCTTTATCGTTGATACCGGTCGCCTGGCTGCTCGGCATCGGCAGCGACAACACGAGGAATGAACCATCCTTTTCGTGCACATACGCGTGCTGCAGAGGTGTTGCTGCATTGTCCTGGAAATAGCCAGCTTCCTGGCCCTTGTTGTTGATCCCGAGCAACTGGTTGAAGGTGGTACCAGGCAGGTCGGTTTGCACGTATTTGCCATCGACCCTCAGGAAACCATGCGTGTTACCGAACTGATCGATGTAGAAGCCGTCGGTATCGCCGGCGTTGTTGATGCCGATGACCTGCGTCTGCATCGACTCGGGATAGTTTTCGGGGGTGAAGTTGTTGCGGTTGTCGTCGATCTGGAGCGTGAAGCCCTGGTTCGGCGTCATCTCGGTATTTTCGTCGCCGTGATAGCCGGCGATGATGCCGTGGTCGTTGATGCCCAGCAACTGGGTGAAGCGCTGGTCG
>JAFAZN010000078.1 GCA_019239775.1 Chloroflexota bacterium | reverse complement strand
AGTACGTAAGTACTTTCGGTGCGCGCGCGGCTGGCCCATGATGCGGCGACGAGCGAACCGCTTGTCAAGTAAGTTGCTGGAGTCACACTCGACAGCTATGCGATCCCTCATTGTCCGCTTCGCCGCCGTCCCGGCCGTCGCTGCTCTTCTTGTTGCCAACGCGGCCATGCCCGCGCTTGCTGCTCCCGGCGAGTTCACCATTGTGAACAACACCTCGTTCGCCATCTCCGAGATCCACGTCGGTCCGTCCGCCTCCGACACCTGGGGGAGCAACATGCTCGACGGCCAGGTCGTCAATCCGAACCAAACAGCCAACGTTTCGCTCTATAACTTTGATGGCTCCACGTGTCTGTGGGACGTCGCAATCGTCGGTACCGAAGGCCAGAAGGGCGTCATGTACCGCTTCGACGTGTGCAACCTGAACACCGTCACCTTCAGCGATAACAACTAGTAATTTCTCCCGCGGAACTAACGCAGAGCCCGCAACCGGCTCTCGATAAATCGACGTTCCGCGTTGCCGGGCGCGAGAGCTAACGCCTTCTGGTAGCTCTCGCGAGCCGCCGAAATACGCCCGGCGCGCCGCAGTAGATCGGCACGCGTTGCGTGCAACAGATAGTAATCGTCCAATTGTCTCGTCTCGGCGATCTCGTCAAGTAGCGGGAGTGCGGCCTCGGGACCATCAACCATCGCTATGGCGACCGCACGGTTGAGATCCACGACGGGGCTCGGCGCCACGCGTGCCAGTTGCGTATACAGCCCCACGATCTCTGCCCAGTCGGTTTCGGCAGTGCTCGCGGCGGTGGCATGGCACGCGGCGATCGCGGCCTGGATCTGAAAGGGTCCGGCTCGTCGCTGGCGCAGCACTCGATCAAGGATCCTGGTGCCTTCTTCGATCTCGGTCGTATCCCATACCGAGCGATCTTGGTCCTCGAGCGTCACGAGATCGGCACTGGGATCGAAACGTGAGTGGCGCCTGGCGTCGTGCAACAGCATGAGCGCAAGCATCCCCTGCGCCTCGGGCTCGTCGGGCATGAGCTCAGTCAGGCTGCGCGCAAGTCGCAGAGCCTCCTGGCAGAGCCGAGTTTTGCCAGGGTCTCCATATCCATCGTTGAACACCAGATACAGAACGTTGAGAACCGCCGGCAGGCGCTCCGGCAATAGATGCATGGGCGGCACGCGAAACGGAATGCGCGCGTGTGCAACCTTCTGCTTGGCCCGGAATAGGCGTTGGCCCATGGTGCGCTCTGAGACCAGGAACGCACGCGCTATCTCACCGGTGCTCATCCCTGCGAGGCACCGCAAGGTCAGCGCCACTTGCGCCTCGAGACTCAATGACGGGTGACAGCAGGTGAACATGAGCTCGAGGCGTTCGTCCGGGATGTCGCTGTCGGTGGTGTAGGTCGACGGCTCGAGGTCCGTGGCGCCTACCTCCTGCAGTTTCGCCGACGCTTTTGACGCGCGCCGTATGCGATCGATGGCGCGATTGCGCGCCGCTGTAGTCAGCCACGCAAGCGGCTGCCGCGGTACGCCAGTTTCGGGCCACTTCTGCAGTGCTTGTGCGAAGGCGTCCTGCGCAGATTCTTCGGCTAAGTCCCAGTTGCCGCCTGTCAGCCGGATCAGTATGCCTACGATCCGGCTCCAGGCATCCGGGTACATGGCAGCGATCAGCTCCGCCATTTGCTCCGTCACGGACTTAGCTATCTGCGGACTTTCTACAGCTAGTCCTCGTGCGCTGGCCAGAACGGACGCAATTCGATCACGCCATGCCAGGCCATTGGATGTTTGGCCGCTACGCTAATGGCTTCGTCGAGGTCGGCGCACTCGAGGACGTCGAAGCCGGCAATTAGATCCTTGGTCTCGGCATAGGGACCGTCAGTCAGCAACACTTCGCGGTTGCGAACACGAACGGTTGTGGCGTCGCTGCCCGGCCGTACGCGCTCGCCGATCAAGCGAATTCGTTTGCTGTCCATCTCGTGCACCCAGTCATCGACCTCTGGCGCACCATCGTCCTCGCCGGGCTGCAAATCGGGATCAATACACACAAGCATCAGGTACTTCATCAAGCGCTCCTTTTTCCTAATTCACATGATTGACGAACGGGTGGGGCGCTTTACTACCGAATGGGCCGCCGCCGGCATCACCCTTCGGACGGCTCGTTCGACTTGACCGGCGGCGTTACCCCTAGGGTACCGTACAGTACGGTTTGACTACAGGTTTGCCGACACGGGCGGACGCCAAGCGAGCTCAGATCCGCGCCGCCGCGCAGGACTTGTTCCTCAGGCATGGCTTTCACGCCACTAGCACTGATGCAATCACTGCGGCGGCCGCCGTTTCCAAGGAGACGCTATATCGCTACTACCCGAAGAAGGAGGATCTATTTGTCGATGTCCTCCGTGCGCTCACTATCGAGCGTAGCTTCTGGGTAGAGGCTACACATCGCGCCGCGGAGCCGAGAACCGCACAAGAGCTCCGACGCCAAATCCATGCGACCGTCGAAGGTCTGCTGGCGACACTGTCGCAACCGGAGTATCTGGCGATGCTGCGTCTGATCGTCGCCGAGTCACCGCGACTGCCCGAACTTGGAGATCTCTTTCAACAAACGATCCCGCAACAAGGATTCAGCTATTTTGCAGCGCTGCTTGCTGCCGGTCGGCGAAATGGCCTGGTGAAAGAGCATATTGATCCGGCGACAGTGGCGCGCATGGTACTCGGCTCTATCCTCACGTTTGTCCTGCCAAACGGGCTCATACGCACCACGGCGCCGCCCAAGAAACCTGATCCGCGCGCCATCAAGTCACTGGTGGCTCACACGATGGAGCTGATTTCACGTGTGGACGGGAGCCGTTCGCAGTGACTGGTCCTGATGTATTGATCATTGGCGCCGGGCCGGTGGGTCTGGCGCTGGCAGGGGACCTGGTGCGGCGCGGTGTCAGCTGTCGAATTGTCGATTCCGCCGACCACCCCATGCAGCAGACCAAAGCCGTGGGCATCCAGGCGCGCACGCTTGAACTGCTGGCGCGAATGGGCGCAGCGCGGGCCGCCATCGACCGTGGGCTCACGACGTCGTTGTTCAGCATTTACAGCGGTGGCAAGCGCCTCATCAGAATCGACTTTCGAGAGCACCTGGCCGAAAGTCCGTATCCATACGTGCTGCTGCTTCCCCAGGACCAGACGGAGCAAGTGCTGACGCAGCATTTGCGGAACCTGGGAACCGAAGTTGAATGGCAGAGCCAGCTGATTAGCCTGAAACAGGATGGACAGGGCGTGGAGGCAGTTCTGCGCCACGCCGACGGCCACGACGAGCGCGCCGCCGTTGGATGGTTGGTGGGTTGTGACGGCGCGCACAGCGCGGTCCGCCACTTGTTGGACCTCCAGTTTGTGGGAAGCACACTCGAGCAAAGCTTCGCGACCTTTGCGGTGGGCAATGTGCGCATGGAGTGGGAGCTCGGTTCCGACGAAGTGTTCGCGTTCCTCCACCAGGGCAATTTCATCGGGTATTTTCCGATGGCCGGCGGACGGCACCGTGTCGTGGTCGCCTACGCGCCAGATAGCGCTCCGACCGGAGACGTCACGCTCGACGAGATTCAGCAAGCGGTCGACACCGGCGGCTCCACCCGAGCGCGTGCGCTCGAGCCGACCGAGCTTACGCGTTTTCACATCAATCAACGTCGAACCGAACGGTATCGCGTCGGCCATGTCTTCCTGGCCGGCGATGCGGCGCACATTCATTCGCCGATTGGTGCGCAGGGAATGAACACCGGCATCCAGGATGCGCTGAATCTCAGCTGGAAGCTTGCACTCACGATCTCGGGCCGGGCATCGGCGGTGTTGCTCGACAGCTATGAGACGGAGCGGCAGCAGGTTGGGGATGCGTTGTTACGCGCAACGGATCTCACCACCCACCTGGCCCTCACCCGCAATCCGTTCATGGCCTGGTTGCGCGACGCGCTGACACCGATGGTGTTTGCGTCATTGCCGGTTGCTGCACACCGCCTGGCTCAATCCCTGGCTGAGATGAACGTTGCGTATCCGGACGGGCCTATTAGCGTTGAACGTCGCGACCACGGGCGGTCGCCGCACGCGGGCGATCGCGCACCGGATGGTGAAGTGCGAGCCGTTGGCGCCGAGCGGGGCCAAACGCTATTTGACTTGTTGAATACGACCCAACGTTCGGTGCTGCTCATGTTTACCGGCGATTATGACGCCGCCACGATGGAGCGATACTGGTCCGAAATCAGCGCAACCATCGCTTCGGGCTACCAGGACCTGATCGCGGCTTACGTGGTGACGGAGAACACCGCGGCCGAATCGGAACATCCGCTTCTACACGACGACGGTGGTGCGCTGCACGAGCGGTACGACGCAAAGCGCGGTGCACTCATTCTGATCCGACCCGACGGCTATATCGGCTTGGCGGCCGAACTTGGCGCCGCAGAATCACTGCGTGCGTACCTGCACACGCTATTTATCCCGGCCGGCGCGCAACAACTGTGAAGAGAGCGACCTTAAAGCGGCGAGCCGACTCGGTGCACAATGCCGTCCGGGTCGATGTAGACGAACTCTCGAAGGCCATGCTGCCTGTCGAGTGGCCCAATCAACCGACCTTCCACACCAGCGGCCCCGGAACGCGCTGAACGCACGGACGCGCGCGGTTGCTCCGGCTGCGCGCATTGGCTAATGTATGGGGGCATTCATGCCGTCCGCGGAACTCTGCGCAGAGCCGACCTCACGCGTGCTTGTCGTCGAGGATCAGGACGATATCCGCGAGTTCCTCGCACTCGTGCTGCAGAACGAGGGCTACTGTGTCACGACCGCGGACAATGGCGCGGTTGCCCTCGAGGCGGTCGCGCAAAAGCCTGTCGGTGTCGTGCTGCTCGACATGCGCATGCCGGTGATGGACGGCTGGGCATTCGCCGATGCGTATCGCCGTCGTGAAGGTCCACACGCGCCCATCGTGGTACTCACTGCCGCGCAGGATGCGGCCGCGCGTGCGGCGCAGATCAATGCCGCCGACTATCTCGGCAAGCCGTTCGAACTTGACGATCTACTGAGCGTGGTCGCGCGCTACGCGCGAGGCTAAGGCGCAGACGGCAATCGAATAACGAATCGACTGCCTCCGTCTTCTGGGAACTGCGCATAGATTGAACCCGCGTGCAGCTCCACGATTTGTTGACTGACGTACAGCCCTAAACCGAGTCCGCCGTAATGGCCTTCGCCATGCGCCTGATAAAAGCGATCGAACAGATGCTCGCGACGATGCGGTGGTATGCCGAGGCCCCAGTCACGCACACTGATTTCGACGAATCCTGTATCAGCCAGAGCCAGCGTGATCTCAACTCGTCCACCGTTCGGGCTGTACTTGACTGCGTTATCGACCAGGTTCGCGAGGACTTGCTCCATGCGTATCGGGTCGACGTTAACGAGGCAGCTTTCTGGAGTGCGCACGTCGATCGTGTGCCGGGTGGTGGATTGCTGAATGGAATGAACAAGTCCACGGACCAGATTCACGAGGTCAACTGGGACCGGGCTGACAGGGAGCTTGCCAGTTTCGAGTCGCGACACGTCGAGCAATTGTTCGGTGAGTCTCATTAATTTCGCGGATTGCGCCTCGATGCTGTTGACGCTGCGATCGAGCAGCTGCAGCGGCGGCACGTCGCCTGCCTGCGTGGACTTTGCCAGTAATTGCGTGTACCCGCGCAGCGTCGTCATCGGCGTTTTCAATTCGTGCGCGGCCACTGAGAGAAACTCGTCGCGTAAGCTCGTCGCACGCTGCGCTTCAGCATGCAAACGCGCATTGTCGAGCGCGAGCCCGGCGCGCATCGCAACATCTTGTGCCAGAGCGCGGTCTACATCTGTATACGCCTGCCGAGGCGCGAACGCGAAATAGGTGATCGTGCCGAGAACGCGCCCACGGGCGGGCAACGGCGCAACGATAATCGCCGTAACCCCGATTGCTTGCAACGCGGCCTGACTCTCTGCGTCAACCAGGTGGGCAAGCTCAGGCAAGTCCCAATGGAGTGTGGTCTCACTCTCGTTGATTGCTGCTGCGAGTGGTTCCGATTTGACCGCAGTTTCCCAGCAACCCTGTAGATCGGCACTATCTACGCCTTCGGCGCTCACCTCTGCGACCCGAGCCAGTTCGCCGGTTTCCAGGCGGATGTCCACGGTGCATGCGTCAGCCAGCATTGGGACGGCAAGCTCCGCGACGGTCCGCATCGTCTGTTCGTAATCGAGCGACAAGGCCAGCCGCGCGCTTGCCCTGGCAAGAAATGCCAGACGCGTCTGGGCTGCCTCGGCCTCGGCTCGCGCGGCCTGCTCGGCGACAAGCTGCGCGCGCTCGGATTCTGCGCGCTTGCGTTCGGTGACATCCAGAATTGTTCCGAACAAAACTTGTGGAGCACCTGACGCATCACGTATCGCGTCACTCTGCGATTGAAGGATGCGCGGCCCGCCATTCCGCGCTGTGGTCCGGTATTCATACGAATAGGAATGACCGTCGATCGCATCCTGAGTGGCGCGCTGCACCATCGGTAAGTCGTCGGAGTCGACCGCGTGCAAATATGCCTCCAACGATGGTTGAACTTCATTCTGCGCGTAGCCCAGCAACCGATACGCCTCAGCCGACCAGTGGGTCTCGCCAGTGAAAACGTTGTATTGCCAACTGCCGAGATGCGCGATCGATTGCGCTGTTTCGAGGCTTGCTTCGCTTTCGCGGAGCGTTTGCTCCATCTGTTTGCGCGCGGTGATGTTAGTGTTGATCTCGAGGAATGCTTGCGGCTCCGCCTGTTCATCCGACTGAAGCGCCCAGCGGCTGGATACGCTGATGACAGAGCCGTCGCGGCACGTGTGCACCAGTTCCCCCTCCCAGCGCCCAATCGACAACACATCGGACTCGATCATCTGCCGGGATCTCGGGAATTGCGTCTGCAGCAGGTCGTGCACGATCTGACCCAGCGCCTCGGTTCGCGACCAGCCGTACAATGTCTCGGCGCCGCGATTCCAGAAGAGGATGCGTCCGTCGAGCGCGCGGACCAGGATTGCGTCGGGCGCAAGCTCGAGCAAAGCCGCCTGACGTCGGATGGCCTCGCCGGCCCGCCGATTCTCCTCGAGCACCGCCGCTCGGGTCTCGTCCTGGTCCTGGAGGAGACGTTCGCGGGAAGCGGCGGTGAAACCGGTTGCGATGCCGCTGAGCAGAGCTGCGATCGCGGGGGCTTGCGTTGGTGCGACTGCCTGGAGCTCGCGCGTCAAAATGGCGATGGACGAGCCCAATGCCTCGGGCGCTGTGTACCCCGAGGCAACCAGCGCTGCCCCAAGTTCGCGCCCGCGTTCGATGGGGTCACCGTCGCACGTAACGGCGCTCACCGCCTGCGCGGCGAGCGACGCGAACACTGAGCGTACTTCGGTCGCACTGAACGGCACGAAGGTA
>JAFAZN010000490.1 GCA_019239775.1 Chloroflexota bacterium | reverse complement strand
GCAGACGAGCGCCTACGCGACCGAGCTCGCCGTCTGGAAAGAACTGCGCGGCGGCGGGCCGCCGAAGGACTCGCTCGAAACCGAAGAGGACGACCTGGTCCACCAGATGGACAGCCGCGGACCGAGCTTCTGGCTCGAGCTGGCGATGAAGAACCGCTCCACGTGTAACTGACCGCGCTGTCACTCGCTTCTGCTTCGCTGTGCACGAGAGCTTGGTTCACCGTGTAACGGGGTTCTGGTTCTCTCTGTAAAGAGAAGGATTCCGTTTCTGCGCAGAGGGGTCGGCTGCGTACGCCCGGAGCGCCATGACGCAGTAGCCTGAAACCAAACCAGGAAGGTTGCCTGGAGAAAACGTCGGCGTCCAGCGACGGCTGCGTCGCGCGCGTTGGCGTCGGGTCGTGTACCGTAGGCTCACGAGGCGGGAATCCCAACGTGGGCACCTCTTCGTACTCACTCATAACGACCCGAAGAGAGTTCGTGCAGCCACCGACAACCATTCGTGCGTTGGGGGACGCTATCGAGAGCGGCACGCCGGCCACGGCAGCACGCCCCCATCCTCTGGCCCGCCGCACGGCGCTCGAGCGCGCCATCCTCCAGACGGTCGCCTACGCGGATATCTTCGAGTACCCGCTCACCGCCGACGAGATTCACCGCTACCTCATTGGCATGCCCGCGGGTCGCGGCACCGTGCGAGGACTCCTCAGTAACAACCTACCCAATGGACTGACACGTTCGGGCAAGTTCTTCACCCTCACCGGGCGCGAGCACACCGTGGAAACGCGCAAGTCTCGCATGACAGATGCGACGAGCTACTGGCGCAAAGCCGTGCATTACGGTCACCGAATGAGCCACCTGCCATTCGTGCGCATGGTCGCGGTCACGGGTGCCCTCGCCATGGACAACAACGCCGACGGTGACATCGATTATCTGGTGGTTACCGAGCCGGGACGCCTGTGGCTATGTCGAGCACTGATCGTGGGTCTGGTGCGCATCGCCGCGCTCAGCGGAACTGAGCTCTGCCCGAATTACTTTCTCAGCGAACGCGCGCTCGTTCTCGACGAGAGGAACCTCTTCACCGCGCACGAGGTGACGCAGATGGTCCCTCTCTCGGGCCTCAGTACCTACCAGACGCTCCGGAGCCTCAACCGGTGGACGGACCGGTTCCTTCCCAACGCGATAGGTACGCCACGACGGATATCCACCATCGAGCCGTCTACGCGGAGAGCTTCAAAGCTGTTCGAGCGAACACTGCGCAGTCGGATGTGTGGTCCGCTGGAGCGGTGGGAGATGAACCGCAAGGTGCGCAAGCTCGGCAACCGCGGTGATGGACACGCCGAAGCCGCCTTTGGCCCGGACTGGTGCAAAGGCCACTTTGGCGATCACGGTCAGGCGACGCTGGCGCGCTACGCGGAACGGCTCAAGGTCTTGGACGGATGAATCCCCAGTTGGACGGCCCGAGGCATACGCCCGAGGGATACGCACGTGGTGGACAGGGAGGTACCGCACCCATCCGTGGTGTCAAGGGAGGTGGCGAATCTACCCCTGGTCACGACCGAGGTACTGTGTCCACCCGTGGTGTCAACGGAGGTGGCGTATCTACCCCTGGTCACGACCGAGCTACTGTGTCCACCCATGGCGTCAAGGGAGGTGCGGCACCGGTCGGTGGCGACGAAGTTGATACCCCGGTCGCCAACGTCGATGTTCTGCTAGGTCAGTCTTACTTCCTCCGGTTCGACCCGAAACTCTGGGCCGCGATGCAGCCGTACCCACCTCTTGGAACGCTGTACGCCGCGAGTTTTCTCCGCGCGCGCGGCTACGACGTCGCACTCTTCGATGCGATGCTCGCAGAGTCCGAAACCGAATGGGACCAGGCACTTGCGCGCACGCACCCGAAAGTCGCGGTGCTGTACGAGGACAACTTCAACTACCTGTCGAAAATGTGTCTGTTGCGCATGCGCGAGGCCGCATTGTCGATGACGCGAATGGCCCGCGAACGGGGCTGTACCGTCATTGTGGCTGGATCGGACGCCACCGACCACGCGCAGACCTATCTCGACGCCGGCGCCACGTACGTCCTCATCGGCGAGGGCGAGGAAACCCTGTCGGAGTTGTTGGACGTCGTTGTTCGAGCCAACAACACTCCGCTGGAGGACATCCAGGGCCTGGCCTATATGCGCGTTGGCCAACTTCACGTCACTCCTAGAAGACCCGACCTCAAAGACCTCGACGCGCTGCCATTTCCAGCCTGGGACCTGGTGGACATCGGGCGCTACCGCGCAATCTGGCTCGAGCATCATGGCTACTACTCGATGAATGTGGCCACTTCGCGCGGCTGTCCGTATCACTGCAACTGGTGCGCCAAACCAATCTGGGGCCAGCGCTACCACGTGCGCTCCGCCGCCAATGTTGCCGCCGAACTGGAGTGGCTGAAGCAAACGTTCGCGCCCGATCACATCTGGTTTGTGGACGACATTTTCGGGCTCATCCCGGGCTGGGTCGAGGAATTTGCCGACGAAGTCGAGCGGCGGCATGCGCAGTTACCGTTCAAGAGCCTGCAGCGCGCCGACCTGATTCTCAAAGGCAACACCATCGACGCGTTGCGTCGCGCTGGTGCGCAGCGTATCTGGGTCGGCGCAGAATCCGGTTCGCAAAAAATCCTGGATGCCATGGAAAAAGGCACCCACGTGGAGGACATCTACGCCACCGCGCAGCGACTTCACGCCGCGGGCATCCAGGTCGGCTTCTTCCTCCAGTTCGGTTATCCGGGTGAAAGCCGCCAGGACATCGAAAAGACGTTGCAGATGGTGCGCGATTGCCGACCCGACGACGTCGGCATGTCCGTCTCGTATCCACTGCCAGGCACGCGCTTTTTCACGGCGGTGCAGCACGAGCTCGGCAGCAAGCAGAACTGGCAGGACTCCGATGACCTGGCGATGCTCTACAACGGGCCGTTCAGCACCGCCTTTTACCGCTGGCTGCACCGGGTGCTGCACCGCGAGTTTCGTGCCCAGCGCGCCTGGGACGAGCTGCGAAGCTCGCATCCATCGGTCCGCCGTCGTTTGCGCCTCCTGGCCGGCATCGCCTATAGCAAGCTCGCTTTGCCTGCCCTCCGGCTCGAGCTGGAGCGACGCGCCCGTGCCCCGCACAAGGGTCTGATCAATCTGATTCCGGTGGAAGCCGCGAGCGAGTAGTGGCGGACATCCTTCTTACACACGGGTACTTCCTGTACGACGATCCACACGAGCTGGCGGTGATGAAACCCTATCCACCGTTAGGCTTGCTGTACATCAGCTCGCATCTGAAGCGACAGGGCGTCGCCACCGACCTGTTCGACACCACCTTCTCCAGTCTCGACGACCTCGGGTCGCACCTCCGCGAAACGCGCCCGCCGGTTGTCGGCGTGTACGCAAATCTCATGACACGCTCCAGAGTCTTGCAGGTCATCTCAGAGGCAAAGTCCATCGGCAGTCACGTGGTAGTGGGCGGCCCCGATCCAGCCAACTACCTGGACGAATACCTCTCACGTGGCGCGGACGTCATCGCTATCGGTGAGGGCGAGCTCACTCTCCAGCAATTGGTGCCGCACCTGCTCGCAAACGGAGTCTCCAAACTCGGCAATGTTCAAGGTATCGCGTACCGCCACGAAACAACTGGCGAGATCGTACGCACCGAGCCGCGGCCTATGATCGTCGACCTGGATGCGCAACCCTTTCCGGATCGTGCCGCGATCGATCAACCCCAGTACGTCGACATCTGGCGCAAACATCACGGCCAGGGTTCCGTTTCACTCATCACCGCACGGGGGTGTCCGTTCACGTGCACGTGGTGCAGCCACTCAGTATTTGGCTACTCACACCGGCGCCGCTCGCCGAAAAACGTGGTCGACGAAGTGGAGCACATCGTCGCGAACTACGCGCCGGACCTGCTGTGGTATGCCGACGACGTCTTCACGATCAATCACAAATGGCTGTACGACTATTCCGCGGAGCTGGAGCGACGCAATCTGCGCTTACCGTTCGAGACCATCTCGCGCGAAGATAGGCTCAACGAAGACATCGTGCAGACGCTCGCCAAAATGGGTTGCTATCGACTGTGGATCGGCGCCGAAAGCGGCTCCCAGAAAATCCTGGACAATATGAAACGCCGCACCAATGCCGACCGGGTTCGCGAGATGGTCCACCTGCTCCAGAAGTACGGCATTGAGGTCGGCATGTTCATCATGCTCGGCTATGAGGGTGAGGACCGTCAGGATCTGCAAGCCACGGTCGACCATCTGAAGGCCGCCGGACCGGACACCTTTCTCACAACCGTCGCGTATCCAATCAAAGGCACGCCCTATTACACCTCAGTCCAGGACAAAGTGCTTGCGCGACGCGCCTGGGAATCTGGCTCCGACCGCGACTACACGATCGCCGGTCGCCATTCGCCGCGCTACTACCAGTTCGCGACACGCTGGATGGTGAGCGAGGTCGCGCTGCATCGCCAGCGCCGTAGCACGCCGCGCAGCTATCGACGCATGGCGCGGACCTATATCAGCGCCAAACTCGGGCAGATGGGCATGCTGCTCACTGCGCGCGAGGTGGAGCGCGCGTGAACGCGATTGCCCTCCCGCACGATGTGCTGCCGCGCCGCCTCTGGCGTGCCGTCCTCCGCGCGAAACTGGTCTTGCACGACCGGCGCAAATATCAACAAATCGTCCTCGAAAAACTGAACGACCTGAACCTCGTGGTTCTCCCTGACGTGTTCAATCCCGTGCTTTTGCGCTCGGGCGCATTCCTAGCCACCGAGGCAGCGCGGCTACCTCACGGCACGATCGTGCTGGACCTTGGCAGCGGCTCCGGCGCCTGCGGCATCGCCGCCGCAAAGCGCGGTTGCAGTGTGACCTCAGCGGACATCAACTCATCCGCGGTGCGCTGCACACGCATCAATGCGCTCCTCAACAACGTGGAACTCGACATCTGTCACGGCGACCTTTTCGCACCTGTGGGCGACGCACGTTTTGACGTGGTGCTCTTCAACCCACCGTACTATCGTGGCACGCCGCGCGATGCACTGGACCACGCCTGGCGATCACCAGACGTGCCCGAGCGTTTCGCAGCGAACCTATCGCAACACCTTACCCCCGGGGGTTATGCGCTGGTGGTGCTGTCCACCGACGGCGATCGCGATGGCTTTCTGCGTGCCCTGGACGCCAATGGTTTGAGCCATGGCGTGATCGCGCAGCGGGACTATCTCAACGAAGTCATGACGATTTACCGGATCGCACCTTGGAACGCGGCCGAAACGCTGTCACTAACAGTTGGGAGTTCCTGCCGCGTTCCAAGGTACAAACTGTCTGACGAAGTTCGGCCGACTACGACTCGCGCAGATGACCGGCTTGTCAGCCGAACTTCTGTCCGATGATCGTGATGTACAACCCGCCAAGCTCGGGGCGGCGAAAGCCAGTCATGCCACTGTCGCTGCTGGCGCTTGGCGCGCTTTTAGAAAATCGCCACGACTACACCATCGTGGATGGCAACCTGGACCGCGACGCGCTCGGCACAATCGACCGTCTTGTCCAGGACGGCGCCGACATCCTGGCCGTGACAGTGATGCCCGGCCCGCAACTGGCCGACGCGGTGCCACTCTGTCGCGAGCTCAAATCCAGGCATCCATCGCTCAAAGTCGTCTGGGGCGGCTATTTCCCAACGCAGCATTGGGACGTCTGCCTCAAGTCCCGCTACGTCGATTACGTCGTTCGCGGCCACGGCGAAGTCACGTTCCTCGCCCTGCTGGATCGCCTCGCAACCGGTGAGGACGTCACCGACCTGGCGGGCCTCGCCTATCGCATGCCCGACGGCATGCCATTTACGAATGCCACGGCACCGATTCCGCACCCGGACCACATGCCGGAGTTCCCATACCACCGCATTCCCATGGAGCGCTATGCGCGCGCTTCTTTCATGGGCAAGCGAACCCTGGCGCACCACTCCAGCTACGGCTGTCCGTTTTTCTGTAACTTCTGCGCCGTGGTCAACATGGTGGGCGGTCGGTGGCTGGCGCAATCCGCCGAGCGCACCGCCAACGTGACACGCCGGTTGGTCACGGAATTCGGCGCGGACGCCCTCGAGTTTTACGACAACAACTTCTTCGTCCACGAAGCGCGCACGATCGATTTCGCGGAACGCATTATGGATCTCGACATTGGCTGGTGGGGCGATGCCCGCATCGACACGTTATTGCGTTACGCCGATCGTTCCTGGGAGTTGATGCGCGACGCCGGTCTGCGCATGGTGTTCATGGGCGCCGAATCCGGGTCGGACGAAACATTGAAGCGCATGAATAAAGGTGGCTCTGCATCCACCGAAAAGACCTTGTTCATCGCCGAGAAAATGCGCAGCTACGGCATTGTGCCGGAGTTTTCGTTCGTGATGGGCAATCCACCGGATCCGGAGGCGGACGTCGAGAACACGCTGGCGTTCATTCGCAAAGTCAAGCGCGTGAACCCGCACACCGAGATCATCATGTACGTCTACACTCCGGTGCCGCTGGCCGGAGAGTTGTACGAAGAAGCGAAGGCTGAAGGGTTCGCGTTCCCGCAAACACTCGAAGAGTGGATTTCAACCGACTGGCAGGACTTCGCTCAACGCCGCAGCGCGCAGATTCCCTGGCTGGCGGACCCGCTGCGGCGTCGACTCCGCGATTTCGAACGCGTACTCAGCGCGTACTATCCGACCATTACCAATCCCAACCTGCGTGGCGCGCGGCGAGTGGTGCTGCGCGCGGCCAGCGCCTGGCGCTACCACCTGGGCATTTACCAGTACCCATTCGAGCTGCGACCACTCCAGCGACTGCTGGCGTATCAGCGGCCTGAAACCTGCGGCTTCTGAGCGACGCCCAGCAGCATCCAGAAAAGTAACGCCGTTGGCGTAAAGGCAAGGAACGAATCCAACAGGCCGTGCAGCAGAAACGCTCCGATGGCAAGCGCCACTCCGACGCGAACTAGCCGATCTACGGGGTAATTCACTGCGTCGGTGGAAACTCTGTCGTCAAACCTCTCTGCTGTGACAACGTTCTCACTACGAACCAGGTGCCGCAGGCGGTACAGCGGATCGAGCACGAGCCACGCGAATGCGGCGACCCCAAGAACTCCGAGGTCCGCCAGCAGTTCCAGGTAGAGATTGTTGGCCTGAA